>JAJDSZ010000027.1 GCA_022827425.1 Pseudomonadales bacterium
TTCCTCCATTTCACCGGTGTCCGGATCGAGTCTCCCCGCGAGCGAGGCCCACATGCCGGTCCACCAGATCGAGCCGTCGGGCGCTTCCGCAGGATCGCGGGAGCGCTGGCCCAGGGTGGGAACGGTCCACTCGATGATTTCGATCTCGGTATCGCCGGCGATCAGGTTGGGCCGGCGCGACACGTCTTCCGGGAAATGCTCGGCCAGGTATTCGGCCATGGTGTTCGCCTGGGCGTCCGGCAGATCGATCATCGTCGCCATGACCTGGCGCCATTCTTCGACCGTGCTGTATCCGGCGGATCGGGTAATCGATGCCGTGGCGTGGCAACTGGAGCAATGATTCTGCACCAGATCCTTGCCCGGGCCTTCCGGCAGTGGGGCCGGCGCCGGCCGCTGGCCGAAGGATGGCTGCAGGAATGTCAGCAGAACGGGAGCAATGGCAAGCAGCATGACTTTCTTCATCGGGCACTCCGCCGTGGCTGAAGGTTCAGCCGAATAGCTTATCCCAAAATATACGAAGTTGCAGTTTCCGAACCCGGTTTCACTATGGTCGGGGATTGTCTAACATCTGCCCCGGCGAAAAGTGGTGGTGCGCTGATGGGAAGACAGAACTCGGAACGGCTGTACGCGGAAGCGCGGCAATACATCCCCGGCGGGGTGAACTCACCGGTGCGCGCGTTTCGCGGGGTTGGCGGCGAACCGTTGTTTTTCGAATCGGGAGAAGGCGCCTGGCTCACCGATGTCGACGGCAATCACTATATCGATTATGTCGGCGCCTGGGGCCCGCTGATTCTCGGCCATCGCCATCCCGCCGTTGTCGAAGCCTTGCGGCGGCAACTGGAAAAAGGCCTTGGCTACGGCGCTTCGACCGAAGCCGAAGTACGGCTCGCCGAGGAAGTCTGCCAGCTTGTGCCTTCCATCGAACAACTGCGCCTGGTCACTTCCGGCACCGAGGCGACCATGAGCGCGATCCGTCTGGCGCGCGGATTCGCCGGGCGCGACGCCGTGGTGAAATTCGAAGGCTGCTATCACGGCCATGTCGACGGCTTGCTCGTCAAGGCGGGCTCCGGCGCACTCACCCTGGGTACGCCCGACTCGCCTGGCGTGCCCGCAGGCTACTCTGGATTGACCCACGTTCTGCCCTACAACGACATCGCGGCGCTTGAGGAGTATTTCGCCGCCAACGGCTCCGACACCGCCTGCGTCATCATCGAACCCGTCGCGGGAAACATGAACTGCGTCCCTGCTCAAGCGGAGACTTTGGCTCGGCTTCGTTCACTTTGCGATGAATACGGAACAGTGCTGATTTTCGACGAAGTGATGTCCGGGTTCCGCGTCGCGCTCGGCGGAGCGCAGTCGATTTATGGCGTACGACCGGATCTCACCACTCTCGGCAAGGTAATCGGCGGCGGGCTGCCGGTCGGCGCTTTCGGCGGGCGCCGGGACATCATGTCCCACATCGCTCCGGAGGGGCCGGTATACCAGGCCGGCACGTTGGCCGGCAATCCTCTGGCTGTCGCGGCCGGTCTGGCGACGCTGGAAGTGATTCGGGCGCCGGGCTTTTTCGAATCGCTTGAAAAAAGCGCCGGAGCCATGCTGTCACAGTTGCGCGACCTCGCCGCGACCGCTTCCGTCCCCTTCACGATCAGCCAAGCCGGCGCCATGTTCGGACTGTTCTTCAGCGAGGACGAGAATATCGATACTTTCGAGCAAGTCATGGCCTGCAACGTCGAGCACTTCCGCACTTTCTTCCACGGCATGCTCGACAACGGCGTCTATCTCGCCCCGTCGGCCTTCGAAGCCGGATTCGTCTCCGCGGCCCACGGCGAGCGCGAGATCGAACTGACCCTCGCGGCCGCCGAAAAGGCCTTCGCCGCCATCCGCGCCTGACCTGACCCATGCAGCCAATCGACGTTTACGGCATCGGCAACGCGCTGGTCGACATCGAATACCAGGTCGAAGACGACTTCTTCCCGGCCCACGGCGTGCGCCGCGGCGTGATGACCCTCGTCACTCACGAGCGCCAGGAGGAAATCATCGCGGCGCTGCGCGCCGGAGGCGAAATGCGCAAGATGATGGACGGCGGCTCGGTCGCCAATTCGCTCTACGCGATCAGCAACTTCGGCGGCCGGTCATTCTTCTCATGCAAGGTCGCCGACGACGAGGCCGGCAATTTCTACCTGCGCGAACTCGGCCAGCACGGCATCCGCACCTGCGGCGATTTCCACGAAGTCGAAACCGGGCGCTGCCTGATCATGATCAGCCCCGACGCCGAACGCACCATGTACACCTTTCTCGGCGCCTCCGAATTCCTGTCGCCGGCCGACCTCGACTTCGACGCCGTGCGGCGCTCGAAGTATGTCTATATCGAAGGCTACCAGGTCAGTTCCGACAGCGGCCGCGGCGCGGCGATCGAACTGCGCAAGTTTGCCGCGGAAAACGGAGTCAGGACCGCGCTGACGTTTTCCGACCCCTCGCTGCTCGAAATCTTCCCGGAACAGATGAAGGAAATGCTCGGCGACGGAATCGACCTGCTGTTCTGCAACGAGCAGGAAGCCCGCCTCAGGACCGGCGCCGCGGATCTCGGCGAGGCCTGCGTCGCATTGCGCTCGTTCGCGAAGCAATTCGTCATCACAAGAGGCGCCAAAGGATCGGTTTTGTTTGACGGCAACCATTTCATCGAAATCGACGCCCACAAAGTCAAGGCGGTCGACACCACCGGCGCCGGCGACGCATACGCCGGCGGATTCCTGTACGGCCTCACCAGCGGCCGCAATTTCGCCGAAGCCGGCCAACTCGCCAGCCGCGCCGCCGGCGAAGTAGTAAGCCGCTTCGGCCCAAGGCTGGAAGCCGAAACCTACGGCGCATTGACCAAGACATGACGATCAATCCGCAATCCACCGGGTAGCTCGATTGCCTTTCGCCAGTGATACTTGAAAGAAGTTTACGGTCCAAATCTCGAAAAATCCCGATTGGACGGACATTAATTCCTGATTGGACGGAAGCGGATTCCCGTTTGGACGAACACAATGCCGGCACCGACAAAACAGGACGAGATTCTGCGACGCCATGCGGAGGCTCCGATTCGCATGGCGTTGGGCGATGCCAGGATTGTCGCCCTGGTCGGCCCCCGCCAATCGGGAAAAACAACTCTGGCTCGCAAGATAGCCACTGAAGAAGGCATGACCTTCGCTACTCTCGACGATATCCAATATCGTCAATTCGCGATAAGCGATCCCGCGGGTTTCATCCAAAGTCTGGACCGGGCGGTTATCGATGCAGTGCAACGCGCGCCCGATCTGATCCTCGCGCTCAAACTGGCGGTCGATGAGGACCCGCGGCCAGGCCGATTCCTGATCACCGGCTCTGTGGACCTGTTTCGCGGCGCGCTATCTCCAGACTCGCTGGCGGGAAGAGTGGAAACGATAGAGCTTTTGCCTTTTTCCCAAGCCGAAATCGAACAGCGCGATTCGCCGCAGTTTCTGAGCCGCGCCATGAATTGCGATTTCCCGGCATTGCGGGAAACCGGGCGCACCGGGAATCTGATGGAGCGCGTGGTTGCGGGAAGTTATGCCGAAGCGTTGCGGCGCAGGCAAGGGGCGAGACGCGAGATTTGGCTGAAAAACTACGCCCGCTCGCTTGCCGAACGCGACGTGGCCGAACTGGCGCGAGTGTCGAGGCAAGACGGACTATCGGTGTTGCTGGAACATGCCGCGGCGCGCGCCGGACAATTGTTGAACCTTGCGGCAATGGCCTCGCCGTTGGGAGTTGACGCCAAAACCGTAAACCGCTGGTTGACGCTTCTCGAACAAATGTTCGTCATTCGAAAACTGGGCGCGTGGCATCGAAACGACCGCAAGCGCCTCGTCAAGGCTCCCAAACTTCACTTTCTCGATTCCGGGTTGCTTTCCGCCCTGAGCGGAGTGAATGTTGAAATCCTGACACGGGATCGAAACAAATTCGGCGCATTGCTCGAAGGATTCGTATTTGCCGAACTGACGAAACTGGCGGGCAGAGCACAAGTTGGCGAATCCATCAGGCACTATCGCGACAAGGACGGAATCGAAGTCGACTACGTAATCGAACGGGGCGGCAAGATTCTCGGAGTAGAAGTGAAAACCGGCATGACCGTGAAACCTGAAGATTTTCGAGGACTCAAACGTCTACAGGACGCCACCGGCGACACGTTCGCCTGCGGCATCGTGCTGCATGACGGCGAGCGCATCCAACGAACCGGCAACCGCCTCTACGCCATGCCAATAAGCCAACTTTGGGCCTGAGCGGGATGTCAAATGAGAGTTCCTCAAAGTTTGTTCGCGGAATATAGGGCGTTCCCGCGAGTTTTTGCCATACTTTCAGGGAAGGATTTTCCCAGCCTGAATTTCTTGGCAATGTTGACATACCATAATGGTAAGAAATATTATCGTAAGTCAGTACTCGAAGGAGCCCATTCCGGCCAAAGGCAGTAGCCGCAGAATCTCTGGAGGACCGCTTTATGACGTAACCTCTGTGTTGGAAGTCTTGGCAAGCACTGAAACGCAATCGTTGCAGATATGGACCAGAAAGGGTCTCAGAGATCTCAGAATCTTGAATCTGGACGAGCAAGACCTTCGAGAGCTGTTGAGGCTTGCCGTAAATCGGGGACGTTTCGTTGGCGCCGAGTGGTGTGCCCAGCATGAAAACGGACCTTGGGCGGCTTGCGACGCATATTCGGTAACTCGCCGGGAATGGATCACAAACGCCCGCAAGGAGATGGACATTGAATACTATGTGAAGTTCTCGTTATCCAAGTCCGGCGGGATCTTGCTACTTGTTTCCTGCCATCTTACGAATCTTTGAGCAGAAATCATGAAAGAGACGAAAATGCGCTGTCCAATATGTGAAGAAGGATATCTGGATTCTCGGATTGATCTGGATCGCGTGGAATACCAAGGCCATCATGCAGAATTGGAACTGCATTATTCTATCTGCGATACCTGTGGCAGTGAACAGGCAAACATGGATCAACTGCGAGTTAACAAGCGCTCCATGGTTGAATTTCGAAAGAAAGTCGATGGGTTGCTAACCGGATCTCAAGTGCGTTCCATTCGAAAAAATCTGGGCTTGAGCCAGGCTGAAGCCGCCCGAGTATTCGGCGGCGGACCAGTCGCGTTCTCAAAATACGAAAACGATGATGTCACCCAATCCGAAGCAATGGACAAGTTGTTGCGGCTGTCGAGTGAAATCCCATCAGCGTTCGAATTTCTACGTCAGCAATCAAGCATTGAATTTCACGCACCGGAATTGCATGAAACGACGACAAGAGTTGCGGAGGCCGACGAACATGCTCGAAAGGATTATGTAGTTTGCAAAGATTCTGCGAAGCAATTGTCGAAATCTGATTGTGTTCCCGGCACCGGGAGTGTGCTCGGCATAGATGTAGGATGGTCAAAGGACAAGAGGACCAGCGCAGTTTGCCGGTTGTACTGGGATTCCAATACGATTTTTTGGGAATTCTCCAGATTCCGCGCTATAGAGCAGGAGCGATGTGAATCGATTCTAGGTATCGCGAAACGTACAAACCATTTATCTGCAGCAATCGATGGCCCTCTAAGGCGGGGATTTGATGAAATAGGTAAATATAGAAGCTGTGAGAGACTATTGAGCAGAGGAACACTACGCAAACGAATTGGCAAGCCTGGTCAAGCAAGTTCTGGCAATGGGGCAAAATTGAATCGGCAAGCAAATCTTTCAGCAAAGGTTCTGAAAGAATGCAAAATTAGTCCATCTCAAGGAAATTTTAGAATTGACTCCATGGCAATTCACGAGGCTTTTCCCACAACATTTCTGGGAGTCATGATTGATAACCCGATTCCCAAATCCAGCTCAAAGGAAAGATCGGATCAGTATTTTGAACAGAATATTGAAAGTAGTCAGATAGATCGGCTTCTGAAAAATTTGCTTCCAGAACGCACGCCGATTGAATCCCCAGCAATAATCAGAAATCACGATGACCGGGCAGCATTTGTCTGCGCCATTACGGCGCTTTGTGTAGCGGCTCAACAATTTACCGCAGTCGGTGACAATCATGATGGCTGGATTGTCCTGCCACCGAAGCGCCAATTCTCCGAGTGGGCTTGGGATGCCCTTTGCGAGAACGTGGTACGAGACGAACATGAAGGAAATGAAGGAAGGCTTATCGAACAAGTGCCCCGCTAGTTCTGTCGGTACCCCTGCGGGGTATATTCCACGGCGCCTTCGAATTCCATTTCCTCGATGATGGAATGGCCGATGAAAATCGCGTCGTGTTCGGTTCGCTGGCGGTTCCAGGTCCACATGAAATCGTCGCCTTCTTCCTGGCTCGGTACTCCGCCGGAAAGCGCGAGCTTGACGATCTTGGCCAACTCGGCCGGGCGGTCGCGTTGCGGGTAGTGGCTTGCGGTGGGCAGCACCCAGAAGGAACTTTCGACGTCGCGATCGTTGAGATATTCGGCCCAGACGTAGTTGGCTGTGCGAAGGGGATTGACCGGGTCCAGCGCACCCCAGACATAGGCGACCGGAATCGGGCTCCGCGGCAGATTGTCGAGCCAGCGATACTCGTTCGCGACGCGTTCGAGCAGGTACTTGCCGACGTGCAACCTGGCGCCGATGCCGTCGTTGAACGCCTGCATGTCGGCATAGGCGACGCTCACCGGATCGCCTTCGGTCAGGCGTGGCCTGGCCTTCGCTTCCGCCGTGGCGGCCGGGCCGCGCACGGGATCGAGCAGCACGGTCTGGCCGGGAACGAGATTCGCCAGCGGCAGAAACATGCCGCTGTTGGAAAGAAAGTGGTAATTGATCGTATAGGGCCGGTCTTCGTCGAGATAGTGGCCGAGGAAGGCGAGACCGACGCTGACGCCGCGGTCGTGGGTGAACATCGCGAAGTCGTCAAACTCGACGATCTCGCGCAGGAAGTAATCAAGTAACCGCGCGTCGTCTTCGAGCAGGTAGGAATAGTCGTTCAGGGGCTTCTCGGAAAAACCGAAGCCGGGAAAGTCGAGCGTGGCGATGTGATAGTCGTCCTGCAGGTGGACGATCATTTCTTCATAGTCGAAGCTGGACCTCGGATAGCCATGCACGAGCAGCAATTGCGGATCCGAGGGGTCGCCGAAGGTCCGGTAATACACGTCGACCACCGCGCCGTTGTTGTTTTCTGTCGTCGATTGCCATTCGAAATACGAACCGGCTTCATACCAGTCCCTGGCCAGTTCGGAGTAAAAGACAAAGTCGCCGCCCTGGGCGATGGCATTGCCGCCCGCGGCGAACAGCAGGAACAACGTGAAAACGGAACCGGGGTTTCGTGGCGGATTCATGGACGGCCTCCTCTCAGCCGTTGATCGACACCGCCAATAGTAGCGCGATTTCTTCTCTGCGAAAGTCTGTTTGCCGCAACCGAATCCAGCAGGCGCAGCGATTTCGCGACGGACCAGAACAGATAGGCCAGGTACAGCATCAGGGAGCCATTCACGAGTATCGCCGACGGCCCGAAAGCCGCTGCGCCGAAACGGACGAGATGTATCCCGAGCAAGGCCGCTACGGCCACGATCGAAGCGGATTGCAAGTGGCGCTTGACACGGCGCTCGTCTCCCAGGCGGGCGCTGTAGATCAGCATCGGCGTCAGGCTCAGCCAGAACAGTTCGGCGGAGGTGAACTGAAAGGCGATCTGGGTGATCGCGGGTATCGTCAGCGCCAGCGGAATTCCCCACACGGTCCCCGCCCACAAGTCGTTTATGGCATCGGACCGATTGCGTTTACGGAGCCAGATGTTGACGCCGGTAACGGAAACGACGGTTATCGCCAGGCCGAGAACTGCGTACAGGAGCTTGACGACAAACCCTCCGAAATGCCCGGTGTGCAGGTTGAACATCGAAAAAACCACCTGCCTTCCCGATTCGCCGTCGCGCAGTCCCGCGCTGCCGAGATACTCGCCGGCCGGACTGAAATGATAGTTTTCCCCCGCGATCATTCTGCCCGGTTGCGCCGCCGCGATTTCGATGTATTGCCGGGGCGTGCCGGCATTGTGCAGGATGACCCGGCGCGGTTCGGCATCCGGGTCGACTTGCCCCAGATTTTCGAAAGCCGTCGCGAGCCGCACTCTGGACACCTGTTGTTCCAGCACCGGAGTCTCGCCGAATACATCGGTCAACAGTTCTTCCTGGCTCTTGCCTGAAATCGCGCCAAGCGCGGCCAGCATCGGCAAGGCAAGTCCGAAGTAGGCTCCCGTGACAGCGATCAGCAGGTGGAAGGGCGCGCCCCAGACACTCAGCCGGTTGTGCAGGTCTACTTGTTCAAGACGGGTTCCGCTGCCAAGCCGCAGTTTGAACGCTTCCTTGATCAATCCCGGATGCGACAGGAATCCCGAGACGATCAACGCGCACAGCATGGCGCCCAGGGCGCTGACCAGAATCATCCCGTACGTGCGGGGCAAGGTCAGATAGACATGCATGTTGATGAGAAATTCCGTCCAGTGGGCGGCAACAGGTTCACCGGCGCTGCCGTCGGAATCGAGAAACCGGCTTTCCTCCTGCGCCCACAGGTACAGGCGAGGATACGCTTGGTATGGCAGATAAATGTACACGGGTCCGAGGTCGGCGCCGCTGCCGGCAACAACCGAGTTCAGCGATTCTTCGAGCAGCGCGGGGTCGTACTCGAGCGATTCCCGGACGTCGGCCTGTTCCCAGCGTTGCAATTCCGGATAGAACACGCACAAGGCCCCGGTCAGGCAGACCAGATACATCAGCGCGCCGGTCATCAGACCCGTCCAGGAATGTCCCGCCAATTGTTTCTTGACCAGTTTCGGCGGCAGCAGTTGCGTGGGCATACGTGAGTTTCCCGTTTCTTATCTGAAGTAAATCGGAATCAGGCTGACCGCCGAAAGCAGAAGCATGATCGTCGCCGGCGCCAGGGGTCTTTCGCTCGCCGCGATGGCGCTGGCCGCCACGCCCCAGATCAGCGGCATCGCGCAGACCGCGAATACCATCTGGTTCAGTTCGCTCATCGGCAGCAGAAATCCCAATCCGACGCTTGGCAAAATGCTGGTGAAAAGCGCGAACGGCACGATCAACGAAAATCTTCCGACATGACCGAGCGCGGACCGCAAACGCGGTCTTGCCAAGGGAACGTTCGCGGGCCAGGCTGCCGCCGGGCTCCTGCTTTCGGCATTGAGGACAACGATGAAAAAGGCCGCCAACGGAACGGCCGTGATCAGATGCACCAGCCCGAAAACCCAGCCGTTGAGGGCGCTCAAGGCGAAGGCGGAATAGAGCAGCAGCACCCATCCGGTCAGGCTGTAAGCGTCCTTCAAATGAATCCGGGATTTCCAGGCGACGAAGAGGAACGCCATGCCAGCGCCCGTACAGGCCAGACTGGTTATGTATGGGAAGTAATAACTATCGATCATGGCTGGTTTGCAACTTTTCCGATTTCCGCAGGCCGGCCGCCGCGTCAATGCTTGACCGTGCCAACACCGGAAACCTCCCGATTCGCGGCTTCCAGGTCGGGCTGGACGAAATACTCGACGATCATTTGCCCGACACTTTGAAAAACGTCCGCTTCCATACGAAAAGACATGGGACCGATGTGAAGATGGTAGAGATTGCAGTCTGGACAGACCGTGATTGAACCGAACGCGCTCTGGGCGACAAGTTCGCTTCTGCACGTCTTGTGATTTTTCATCTGATTTCCCGCGTGGCGTTGAGTTTCGCAAACATTAATGCGAATCATTCCCATTTGCAAGCACTTTCTTTGACCCGGATCAGCGTTGGCTAACTGAAAATGCGAATAATTCTTAGTTGCAAAAACTCATCTGGCATGCTAGTCTGCCGCCCTGTCGATCAGCAAGTGATCGTTTCGAGGTACGGAAAATGGACAAGAAAGACCAATTCAAACGCAGGTCGTTCCTGCAGATCGTGACTGGGGCGGTGGCCCTATCGAGCGCATCCTTTCTCGGGCTTGTATCTTCATCACAGGCCTACTGGCAGCAGGAGGGCACCGACAGCAGCGATCAGTCCGGCGGCGAAGGCACGGATGCCAGCGACCAGTCCGGCGGCGAGGGTACCGACGCCAGTGACCAGTCCGGGGGCGAGGGCACGGACGCCAGCGACCAGTCCGGGGGCGAAGGAACCGACAGTTCCGATCAGAGTGGCGGCGAAGGAACCGATAACAGCGGCCGGAACGGCAGAGGCCTGGACTACCGCTAGCCGCTCATGGCTGAAGAGCGCGGGCCAAAAAACCCGCTTTCCTGGCTGATCGGTCCGGTTTCGGAAAGGGAGTTCATCGAGTCCCATTACGAACAGCGCGCCTTGCATTGCAGGCACGCCCACCCCGCTCGCTTCGCCGAACTTCTCAGCCTGGACCGCATCGACGAAATCATCGCCAGTTCCGAACTGCCGTCTTCGGGGCTGTCGATGGCCCGCAGCCAGCCTCCCATCAAGCGTTCGGACTATACGTTCAAGAGCGGCAACATCGACCGGGGCGCGGTGATCCGGCATTTCCAGCGCGGCGCGACGATCATACTGAATCAGCTCCAGCGCGCCGACGAGACCATGGCCGGATTTTGCAGGTCGCTCGAGGAAGTGTTCAGTTGTCACGTCCAGTCGAACGCTTACCTCACGCCACCGGAAAATCAGGGCTTCAATACGCATTACGACGATCACGACGTCTTC
>JAJDSZ010000043.1 GCA_022827425.1 Pseudomonadales bacterium
GATCGTCGAACAGGTCGGCAACCTGCTGACGGAAATCGCCGGCCGCGGCGTTTCCATCCTGCTCGTGGAGCAGAAACTCAACATCGCCATGCGCATTTCGAAAAGGCTTTACATCATGGGCCACGGCCAGGTCGTCTGGGAAGGCACGCCGGAGTCGCTGAACGAAGCCGGCGACGTGCGAGCCGAATGGCTTGAGGTGTAGGCGTTAGTTGAAATATGGTGAACGATGAAGGCGTAACCGACGATTTGGCAAGGGAGCCTCATGGAATCGACTCAATTGCAGCAACAGTTGGACACCCTGATCGAAGCTTGGGAGAACGAGGTTGTCGAGTTCAAGGAAGCCAACGACAACTTCAGAACGGACTTAATCGGCAAGTACTTCTCGGCACTCGCCAACGAGGCGAATCTGCGGGGCAAGGAACAAGCTTGGCTGATTTTCGGAGTGCGTGATGCGACTCGCTCGGTAGTGGGAACGAACTATCGCGCTGAACCCGAGAGATTACATTCGCTAAAGCATCAGATTGGTTCAGATACTGAACCAAGTATCACTTTTCGCGAGATTCACGAATTGCAGCATGAAAAAGGGCGCATCGTCATGATGGATATCCCCGCATCACCCGTTGGGCTGCCGATTGCCTGGAAAGGGCACTATTACGCACGCGCCGGAAGCAGCCTGACCAGCCTTGGCATCGACAAACAGGACCAAATCAGAAACCAGACTCTCGGCGCGGATTGGACTGCGCAGATTGTAGAGGCGGCCACGCTGGCGGACCTGGACCCGGCGGCAATATCCAAGGCAAAGGAGGCGTTCTCCGAGAAGCATGCCAACCGCATTTCCAAGGATGAAGTAAGCCGCTGGAATCTGCCCACTTTCCTGGAACGCGCCCGGTTGACTCGCGATGGCAGGATTACCCGCGCGGCCTTGTTGCTGCTCGGCAAGGAGGAAGCGTCGGCGTGCCTGTCGCCGCACATGGCGCAATTGACGTGGGATTTGAGGGGCGAAGAGCGCGCCTATGAGCATTTCGGCCCACCCTTCCTGATCAACACCACCGAACTGTACCACCGCATCCGCAATATTCAGATCCGCATGTTGCCGCCGAATTCTCTCATGCCGGTTGAGGTCTCCAAGTACGACCGCAGAGTTGTGTTGGAAGCTCTCAACAACTGCATTGCGCACCAGGACTATTATCGAAACGCGAGAATCGTGGTCACCGAGTATATTGACCGTCTCGAGTTCGTGAACGATGGTGCTTTTTTCGAGGGAAGCCCCGACGACTACATTGAAGGAAAGAAACTTCCCCGCCACTACCGCAACCCATTTCTCGCGCGGGCAATGTCCTTGCTGAACATGATCGACACCATGGGAATCGGCATTCACGACATGCACGCCCGGCAAGCGCGACGCTACTTCCCCATGCCCGACTACGACCTGAGTGAGCGAGACGCTGTAACGCTTACCGTTCACGGCCGCGTCGTTGACTCCGCCTACAGCGAGTGGCTCATGCAAAAAACCGATTTGCCTCTGACGGATATCCTGGCTCTCGACCGCGTACAGAAGAAGCTGCCGATTTCACAGGAAGCGGCCACTCGCTTGAGGCGCGCCAAGCTGATTGAAGGACGACGCCCAAACTTGCATATCTCATCGGCAGTGGCGGCAGCGGCAGGCGCCAAAGCGGATTACATTCGAACTCGCTCGCAGGCGGATGCCCACTTCGAGAAGCTGCTGACGGATTACTTGCGCGAGTACGGCGAATGCAGCCGCACGGAAATTGACAACCTCCTGCGGCCCGTGTTGGGCGAATTGCTTTCCGATGATGGGAAAACAAACAAAATCAATAATTTATTAACGAAATGGCGACGTTCGGGAGTGATTGTTAATCTGGGCAGTGATCGGGCTTCACGTTGGACTCTTGCAGAGAAAAAGAGCTGATTTGCAGAGAAAACGCAGAGAAATTGGCATCGACAAATCGGAAGAGCCACGGCAAGCCATTGTTTTGCAAGAGCTTTCGGGTAACATTTGGTTCGAGGTCCTTGCAGAGAATAAGAATCATTGCGGGACAAATGCAGAGAAGTTGCAGAATAAAATGAAACTGACCCGGAATCAGTGAACGAAGCCGGAGACGTGCGTGCGGAGTGGCTTGAGGTCTAGATTCGTGAAAATTTTATCGTCGCTACTGGTCGCCGTTTCCATTGCCGCCGCTGTTCCGGCCCTGGCCTGGGATTCGGTCGGCCATCGCGTCAGCGCTGCGGTTGCGGTGGAATATCTCGAACCCGAAGTCCGCGAACGGCTCTTGGCTATCCTGCGAGCGCATCCGCGATTCGCCGAAGACTTCATGGAACAGGTTCCGGACTTCATCGATACCGGCGACGAACTGGACTTTGAACGCTGGCTGCTGGGCCAGGCGGCATTCTGGCCGGATATCGCCCGCGGGCTGCCGCGGGCCGAACGGGCTCGATATCATCGCGGCAATTGGCATTACATCGACGGCGCCTGGCTGCGCGGAGCGGCCACGGTGCAGGGCAATGTCTATGTCGGCATCGATCCCTTTCCCGATATTGCAGGCCCGGCCGGCGAGGCGATTCGCAGCGAGTCCGCCGTGGACAACGTGGTCGTGGCGCTGGATTACAACATGCGTTTGCTGGCCGACCCGGCCACCGATTTGGGACAGCGCGCGGTGGCCCTGTGCTGGGTGCTGCATCTGGCCGGGGACATTCACCAGCCGCTGCATACGGGCTCGCTGTTTTCGGCCCGATTGTTCGAGTCCGGCGATGCTGGCGGGAATGGTATCGACACGAGCGACGGCAATTTGCACGCGGTCTGGGACCGGGCCTTGCGCGAGCAGGGCATTCTTGACAGCGTCAGCGCCATCGGCGAATGGCTGCAATCGATCGACCGGGACGCGATCGAATCGGAACCGCTCGACTGGACGGCATGGATGGACGAAAGCCGCCGCTTGATGACCAGCGTGGTCTACCCGGAAGCTGTCGAGCGGGAAATTCTCGCCGCCGAGCGCGAGGCCCGCGACATGCGGGAATTCGAACTAACCGAAGACTATCTCACTGCAATGCGCCGCCTGTCCGAACAACGCCTCGGCCTGGCGGGCATACGCATGGCCCTCCTCCTCAACCGGAATCTTTAGGCTCGGTTATCCCGTCTTCCGGCCATTGGCCTCGGTGGATTCACAAACTGATGCCATCGACAGCAGGTTGCGGATCAGGTGCGGGCCGTGGCCGTTTTGCAGGCTCATGATGGACTCGGGGTGAAATTGCACGGCCCAGATGGGCAATTCGTCGTGCTCCACTGCCATGACTATCTCATCCTCCGTTTGCGCCGTGATCCGCAGGCAATCGGGCACGGTGGCGGCTACCAGGGAGTGGTAGCGGCCGGCCGGGAAGGATTCGGGGAGGCCGGTGAACAAGTCGCTGTCCTCGCGGAGAATTTTCGATTGTTTGCCATGCATTGGCATCGGCAATTGCCGCAATTCGCCGCCGAAATACTCGACGATGCCTTGCAGGCCGAGACAGACGCCGAAAATCGGCATGTTTCTTTCCAGCGCGCAGGCGATCGTTGCCGCGACATCGAATCGTTTCGGTTCGGACGGGCCCGGGGATAACACCAGCAAGTCGACGTTTTCCCGCTTCAGGTAAGCGCGGGCTGCTTCGGGGCGCAAGGTCAGCAATTCCGCGCCAAGCCGACGGAAGCAATCGCCGAGGCTGTGTACGAAGGAATCCTCGTGATCGACCATGAGTACGCGCATCTGCGCGAACTCGGGCCGGGCCTCGGAATCCACCGGCGCCGCGATCGGTTTTACGTCCACTCCCAGGGCCTGCATCAGGGCTCGCGCCTTGAGACGCGTTTCCTGTTCCTCGGTTTCCGGGTCCGAATCCGACAGCAAGGTCGCTCCGGCCCGCACTTCCGCCACGCCGTCGCTGATGCGGATCGTGCGCAGAGTCAGTCCGGTATTGAGATTGCCGTTGAAGCCGATGTGGCCGATGGCGCCGCCGTACCAGCGCCGGGGAGATTTCTCGTATTTCTCCAGGTATTGCATGGCCGATAATTTGGGCGCGCCGGTGACGGTCACCGCCCAGGTATGCGACAGAAAGCCGTCGAGCGCGTCGAATCCCGCTTTCAGCGTGCCCTGTACGTGATCGACGGTGTGAATGAGCCGTGAATACATCTCGATCTGGCGCCGGCCGACGACCTGCACCGAGCCCGGCTCGCAGACACGGGCCTTGTCGTTGCGGTCCACGTCGGTACACATGGAAAGTTCGGACTCTTCCTTGGTCGAATTGAGCAGCCGCCGCACCTGTTCCGCATCGCTCAAGGCGTCGCCGCCGCGGGCGATCGTCCCGGAAATCGGGCAGGTTTCGATGCAATTCCCTTCGACCCGAACGAACATTTCCGGCGAGGCGGCAACGAGATATTCCCCCTCGCCGAGATTCATCAGCGCACCGTAAGGCGCGGGATTGGTCTCCGCCAGACGTTTGAACACTTGCGCCGGGCTGTCCTTGCAAGGCGCGGAAAATGTTTGGCCCGGCACGACCTCGAACAGGTCGCCACGGCTGAAGTGCTCTTTCGCGCGTTTCACACCGGCCGCGTATTCGCCGGGCTCATGATCGCTTTGCCATTCCGCGCCGGTCGCGGGCTGAAATTTCGTTGCGGCGCCGTTCCGCTTGAGTCCGCCCGTGGTTTCTCCGTGATGTTCGCGGCCCGGCGCACGGCAGATGAATTCGTAGTTGTAGGCCCGGGCGTGTTCCAGGCGATGGTCGGCCACGAGGATCCGGTCCGGCAGATAGAGCACGAGATCGCGGTCGTCGGGACTTCGTTGCTGATGCCGTTCGATGTCCTCGAACTGGAAAGTCAGGTCGTAGCCGAAAGCGCCGTAGAGTCCGAGAAACGGATCCTCGGGGCTGCGGAACCAGTCCACCAGCGCGCGCAATGCGGAGAACACGCTATGCTGGCGGCTGCGGTCTTCTTCGCTGAAGCCGGCCTCGGCTTGGCGTATATCTGCATGAATTGCAGACTCCTCCCGGCGGAGTTCGCGCACCGACTCGCAGCCGGCCAAGGCCCGTTCGACTTCGGCAAGCAGGATCGCGCCGCGGCGATTGAGCGCTTCTACAGTCAACTTGCGGCCGCGCCCGGTCAGGCGCAAGGGCGGATTGACAAAGCCGATGTCCCAGCGCGTGTAGCGTCCCGGATATTCGAAGCCGGACCGCAGCAGCACGCCGGGCGAGCCATCGAGCGAATCGACAAGTTCGTCCATCGCCGCCGCGTCATAATCGAGTTCTTCGACCGACAAATGTACGCGAACGCCGCCGCCGGTCTCGTGCCGGTATTGTCTGCCCGGCTCCAGTCTTGTGTTTCCATTCTTGCCCATCACGGGTTCCTCCGCTTGGCCTGCCGGAGCCGTGACTGGAACGATTACTGGAAAGAAACAGAACGACCGCCACAACTCCGGGCGGCCGGTGAAGAATTACTAAGGATTCTTCCGGCTGCCCGCGTTGGGAAACCAGAAGTAAAAGCGCATGCTGTTCATGGGCGGCAATCTTGCTCCCATCGTCCGCAATTGTCAACGCGCGAACGCATTCAATGCGCCTGCATTCCAGAAACCGCTCTATGCTGCTAAGCTTGGGCGCCATCGGACTGCAACAGAGAGAAACAGATCATGGCAATTCTCCATCGTGTTTTGGCAGGCGTATTCGTACTCGTTTTTGCGGAAGCGGCGCTGGCCCAGGAGTTCGTCAAGGCCGATCCGGAACGGCTCGGCATGTCCGCCGAGCGGCTCGAAGTGCTCGATGCGGGCCTGAAAGCCTATGTGGACGAAGACCGCATCGCCGGCCAGGTCGTACTCGTTCTGCGCGGCGGCCAGGTGGCCTTTTCCGCCGCCAATGGCTGGCGCGACAAGGAAGACGGCGCGGCGATGACCGACGACACCATTTTCCGCATCGCTTCCCAGACCAAGGCCATCGTCAGCACCGGCATCATGATCCTGCAGGAGCAGGGCAAGCTTTCCATCGGCGACCCGCTCGGGCGCTATATTCCCGAATGGAGCGACATGCAGGTCGCCGTGCCCGACGGCAGCGGCGGCTACGTGCTCGAAGACGCGGCAAGGCCGATCACGATTCGCCATTTGCTGACCCATACCGCGGGCGTGAGCTACGGCAGCGGGCCGGCCCAGGACCGCTGGGAAGAAGCCGGCTTCCAGGGCTGGTATTTCGCCAATCGCGACGAGCCGATCGCCGAGACCATCGCCCGCATGGGTTCGCTGCCCCTGGACGCCCATCCCGGCGAACAATGGATCTATGGCTACAGCACCGACATTCTCGGCGTGGTGGTGGAAAAAGCCAGCGGCATGGACCTGCAAAGCTTTCTGCAACAGCACATCTTCGACCCGCTCGACATGCGCGACACGCATTTCTATCTGCCGGAAGACAAGCGCGATCGGCTGGCCACGGTGTATCGCCCAGGCGCCGATGGCGTGGAAGCGATTCCGGAAACCGACGGCATGCAAAGCCAGGGCATGTACGTGGACGGCCCCCGCACCAGCTTCTCCGGCGGCGCCGGCCTGCTTTCCACGGCCCGGGACTACGCCCGCTTTCTGCAAATGACCCTCAATGGCGGTGAACTCGACGGCGCGCGCATCCTCTCGCCCAAGACCGTGGAACTGATGACCGTGGACCATCTGGCCGGAATTTCCTTCCGCAATGGCCAGGGTTTCGGGCTCGGCTACTACGTGCTGGAAGACCTCGGCGCCAACGGCCGCCTTGGCACGGAAGGCGAATACGGCTGGGGCGGCGCCTACCACTCCACCTACTGGGTGGACCCGGCGGAGGACCTGGTGGTCGTCTATCTCACCCAGATCATCCCCGCCACGGGCCTGAACGACTACAACGTGCTCCGCAACGGAATTTATCAGGCGATCGTTGATTGACAAGGCTGGATAACGTCTTGACTTCGAATTGAGCAATGAGGGAGCGCGGCGGTGACTGAAAGGGGCCCGGCGCCAGCCGGGAAAGAGTTCAGTCTCCGACGGAAAGCGACCGGAGTTTGGGAATAGATCATGTCGCAAGCAGCTAAAATGACCTTGCGCGCGCTATTCCCCACCTTCCTGCACGAGGCCTGGTATCCCGATTTCGCGGCGGAAAAGGAACCACTCATCCGCCGCATCTATGCCATCCGCGACGAGGACGGGGCGGGACGGGAGTATTCCGCCCGCCACTACCCGCACGGCTTCACCAGCTTCCGCAGCCGGGACCGGCTCTACACCGACCCGGCCTTCCGCAAGCTCGCGGACTTCATGTTCCAGGTCGCCTACGACTATGGCCACAAGCAATTCTGGGACCTGGAAAACTTCGAGCTCGCCATGACCCAGCTCTGGTGCAACATCAACTCACGCCACAGCTTCCACCGGGACCACGTCCACCCCTATTCCCAGATCAGCGGCGTGTTCTACCTCCAGTGCGGCCCCGGCGCGGCCCCCATCAGCCTCAAGGACCCGCGCCCAGCGCGCTGGATGGTGCCCGCGCCGCTGCGGGAAAACCGCGCCGAAAACACCCTCATCACCACCCTCCCCCCGGAGGAAGGCAAGTTGCTGATGTTCCCCGCCTGGCTCGATCATGGCGTAAGCCAGCAGCACGAAGACGCCGACCGCATCAGCATGTCCTACAATTTCGAGTTGCGGCGGAAAAACCCCGGCTGAATTCAAAACCACAGCGGCGGCAGCGGATTCATGTTCCACCTGAAAATTGAAGGGGAGGGATTCCAGTTGCAGCCATTTTCGTCTGCTTGCCACGTACCGGTCCGGTCTTTCCGGTAGTTGCAATCGGCCGAGACGATACTTGATGGCGATTTCCCATCCCGAGAGGGCGCTGAGATACACATCGTTGCGGGGGTCGCGGCAGCAATCCCTGGCGGTTTCCGTCAATTGCGGGTCATCCGTCGCCAGCCACAGAAAAGTGCAGGTGTCGAGCAACAGCCTCATTCCGGATCGATTCCGCCCGCAAAGGCAGAAAGGACCCTGTCGGGAAGAGGCTCAAAAAAACCGGCGGAAATTCTCATGCCACGGTCGATACCGATGGGGCGCCTCTTCCCGAGAGGTCGCGGCAGCGATCTGATTTCCGCAACGGGCACATTGCGGCGGCAAACGGTGACCGTCTCACCACGCTCAACGGATTCGATACAGCGCGAGAAATTCGCCTTTGCTTCGGCTATGTTGATCTTGATCATGGCCAAATACTAGACCAACTATTGGTCCATATTAACGAAAATGCGTCCGAAAATGTCCAATTTCGAGCGAATCCAAATAGCGGGCCGCTTCCGCGACAAAGCCGGCATCGCCAATGCGCTTGCCTGTCAGACTGGGGCTACCGGCATGGCTGCCGCTGCGGTCGTCAGGGTATGGGGGCATCGGAATCAGAGCGAATGGGTAAACCTCGCGTAGATGCGACGCCCGCGGGGGTCGAATACCAGGGCATCGTAGTTTCCGGCGCTGGCTTCGCGATAGGGCAGTTGCTGATCCAGCAGATCCAGCACGCCGAAGGTGAAGATGGTGCTGCCGAATGCGGCGTTGTCCCAATCATGGGTATATCGGAACTGCGCGTCCCAGGTCTGGTAACTGTCGACCTTGTGGCGCAACAGCGAACGAACCAGATCGTTTCCGGTTTCGTAGGTAAAATCGTAGGACAAATCCTGGTAGGAACCGATATACCTGTTAATCAATGTCAAACCATATTGATCGCGTTGCCATGAGAAGGTGATATTGCCCTTGTTGTCCGGCAGCGAGCGCACATGATTGCCGTTTCCGGTGTTTCCGGTCGTGCCTGCCGCATCAAAAATGCCAGTGTCAACCAATCCGAGTTCCAGCCCCGGCACATTAATCAGCTTGTACTGCCGCACATGAGTGTAATCGCTGCTGATGCGAAAGCGGCCCAGATCGTTGTCCCAGTTGTATGCGATCTTGACATCGGCTCCATCAACCTCGATCTGGCCAGCGTTGATGGCCGCCAGGGTCAAGGTGATCAGGTTGGCGTCCTCGCCTCGCGTAACCCGGCTGATGCCCCATCCTTCCGCAGGTGGTTCATACAAGGCAGGATTGACCACACAGTTCAGCCTTTCGTCGGAATCGCGGCCGAACTCGGCCTCAAGCGCATTGGGGTCGCAGGGCACGTCCAGCACGGGCGAATCCGCTGAAATACTGTCGTTCAGGATGTAGTTGGCGGGGTTGTCCCGCACTTCCAGAAACCGCTCAATCTCCGGTTGCACGGCGGAAATGCCAGGCTCCGGAAGTACCCTGTCGCTTACTTCAAAGCGCCAGAAATCGGCCTGCACCTGGAGTCCGTCCAGGTTGCCGGAAGGCGTCCAGATGAAACCGACCGAATAGGTGTCCGCATATTCGTTGCCGACATTCGGCGCCGGGCCGCCCAAGGTGAAGGTTTGCTCTACTTCACCGTTCTCGGGTGTCGGATCGATAAGGCCGGCACGCACTCGCTGGTTCGAAATCGGATCCTTGAATATGAGGCTGCCGGCTTCCAGTCCTTCCTCGACAATGCCGATATTGGGCGCCCGGAAGGACTGCGACCAGGAGCCGCGCAGCAACAGTTCCTCGACCGGACGCCAACTCAAGGCAATTTTCGGCGAAAGTTCGCTGCCTATGTTGCCGCCATAATCTTCCCAGCGAAGAGCGATCTGGGACTCGACGTTTTCCATGAACGGGAGCGACAACTCGCCGAACACTGAATTCGTGGAACGCATGTTGTTGTAATTGAAAATACAGTTGGAGCACTCGTAGTTGTTGGCTACATAATGGAATTGATTGGGAACGCCGTTTTCGTCGTATCCCAGAATTCGATTTTGCAGGCCGGGAAAGTTCAAATCGGGCGCAATGGAATGCGCGGTGCGTTCACGATACTGGGCGCCGATAGCAACCGCCGCCTCACCACCGGCCATATCGAACAGCCCGCCGCTCACTACCCCGTCAAACACACGCAGTTTGTTGCGCTTGTCGGCCCGCAATACGGTCTGGTTCATCCATTCCATCAACTCCGGGTTGTTGGCGACATTCGGATCCGTGAATTGCGTCAGGAACGGGTTGTAGAACATGCAACCGTCCTTGCCGTGGTTGTTGCTCGTCAATGCGTAAGACAGACTTTCACGCGTGGTGAATACATAGCCGGGAAAGAAAGTCTGGGTCAACCCCCCATAAAAATCCCATCCCTGAGGCACGGCGCCACCAAACGGCCCGGGCTCACCGACAAAGTCAAAATCCGGTCTGCCGTTCGGTGTGCAGTTGGGGCCGCCCAATCCATTGGCCGCCAACTCGGTTCGCTCGCGATTGAAAACCTGGTAGGACTGCTCATTGCTCGTGCTCGACCAGGAAAGGCTCACATCGTAGTTCCAATCTCGATCATTAAACTGAAAATCTCCGCGGATACCCGTCTGTATCAAGTCCGATGATGTGTCGGTGAAATTTTGCCGCTGCCCGTTTCTGGGAAGGTTGTCCCGGGGATTTGCCCAGAACGCCATGTTGGGTCCTCCGTTGGCCATTGAAACGGGAGCGTTTGGTATCTCGGTTGGACGTTCCAATCCTGCCTTTGGTGCGAAAAACCCCAACTCCATGGTCTGTCCGATCGCATTGAATCCGAAGGCGGGATTGCGGGTATAGGCACCAGGCTGGGCCAGGAAAACCGTTGGTCCGCGAGTCTGGCTGGAACCGCCGGTATTGTTCAAGCCGCCGCCCTCAAGCGTTACGGTATTCTCGGAATGGACCGCAAACAGGTAAAACTCCGCCGACTCGCTGAAGGTATGGTCGAACGAGAGGGCAACGCTGCTGCGTTCGGTTTTGTTCTCGAGAAAGTTAAAGCGAGCGGTATCTTCGCGACATGCGCCGCTACGTTCTCCGCGCTGCTCACGCAAGGTTCCATACTGGAACGGAATACCTGTGGCCCCAACCATGGTTTCACATAGTGGGTCGCTGTAAATTGCCTGATCCAATCCGCCTTGGGAAATGTTGTACGCTCTGATTTCCTCATTGACATAAGCGGGGTTGACGTTCGCGCCGAACACCGGAGAAGAAACTGCGCCGCCAATTTCCGAAACGGTCTCCAGAAACTCCGAGTTTTCGTCGATATGGTTGCCATACAGAACGTTGAGCGGGTCGCGCTCGAACATCTCGCCGGAGATAACGAAATGCGTGTCGCCGTCGTCGCTGGCCCAGCCCCAGATACCACTAATCGTCTGATCGAAGGAATCGCCCGCAGCTTCCACACCCTGAATGTCGCCGTAAAGCTCAATGCCTTCGAAATCGGTGCGCATGACGATATTGACCACGCCAGCCACAGCGTCTGCGCCATAGAGCGCCGAACCACCGTCGGTCAGGACTTCGATTCGGTCGGTCATCATGGTCGGAATCGCGTTGATATTGACGAACTCGCCACCGGAAACTGTCTCACCCGCGTGGGGCGCCATACGTTTTCCGTTGATTAACGTCAGAGTCGAATTCTCGCCAAGGTTCCGCAGATTGACCACAGCGGTTCCCTCGGTCTGGGAGCGCTCACCCGAACCCTGGTTGGTAAATGACCCGGAATTTACTTCCAGGTTCTTGATGACGTCCCAGACGATTGCGGCCCCCTGGGCTTCAATGCTGTCCCGGTCAATCACCTGCACCGGCGAAGGCGCGTCCAGCGGGGTGCCGCGGATGAAGGAGCCGGTGACTACCACTTCTTCGATGGCGTCTTCATCGTCCTGGGCGGCGACTGGCATGGAAAGGCCGGCGAGTACGGCCAGGGTCAGCGCTTTCCGCGCGCTCGGGAATCTGCGTTGCATCTTGGTTCTCCCCTCGATTTGGAGTATTCCTGAAGTCTTGTTTCTTCCGCTTCGGTCGTTTTGCCGAAACTGTTGGGGGGCTAGTGTACCCATATTTTTTTCGGGATAAAGCCTTCCAGGGAAATACTTTCGACATTTTGTCAAAATGTTACTTTTTTACCCAATTCAAGAACCTGGCCCGGCCCCTGATGTCGAATGAGGGGGCAATTTGAAACAGTGTGTAATCTTGCTGGCGCCTCCGGGAGAGTGGATTTAGGCTTGCTTCCCTGCGGAGAATTTTTTGGCCGGGCTGCCGGTCGTCTGTTTTCCCGGTCCCGGGGGAGTCGCGGGAAGGAGATTGATGCGATGAAAAAAATACTTCTCGGCCTCGCATTGGCCGTGCTGGCGGCGCCGGCGCCGGGCCAGCTCGCCACGCCGAACCCCGCCGGGCTGACTTACGGCCATGTCCACCTCAATGTTTCCGACATCGAGCTCCACAAGCGGATCTGGGTGGAATACTTTGACGGCGTGGTGGTGGAAAAAGGCCCGCTGACCGCGGTACGCCTGCCCAATATGCTGGTGGCCCTCACCGAGCGCGCGCCAAGCATGGGCTCACGGGAAACCGTGATGGACCATTTTGGCTTCAAGGTGCGCGATATCGAGCGATTTCTGGAGAAGTGGAGCACGGCGGGATATGAAGTCGGCCGGGTATTCACCGGCGCCGAGGGACAGACCAACGCCTATGTGATGCTCCCCGACGATGTCTATGTGGAATTGCAGGAAGACCAGTCGCTGCACGTGGAGGTCATGGGCTACCACGTGCACTTCATTACTCCGGGGCATGAGGAACTGCTGGAATGGTACACCGATGTTTTCGGTCTCGAAGTGCGCCCCCGGGGCTCCATCGCCACCACCACCAATGCGCCGGGAATGAACCTGAGTTTCGCTTCCAGCGAACAGGAGCGCCACGCCACCGAAGGGGCGGCCATCGATCACATCGGCTTCGAGTTTGAAGACCTCGAAGCCTTCTGCAAGCAACTCGAAGCCCGGGGTATTGCCTTCGATGTCCCCTATCGGGAAATCCCCTCCATCGAACTCAAGATCGCCTTCATTACCGACCCCGCGGGAGTTCGTATCGAACTCACGGAAGGCTATGACGAGTATTGAGTTCAGTGCGGTTTTTCGTGGCGGGCTTCACGGGGCATCAGCGCCGCCCTGATCGTGCTTCCCCAGATCAGGTTGCCGAGGTCGTTGAAGTGCAGATTGTCCGCAACGAAGATGTCGGTCATCACTGAGCCGTCGGCTTTCAGGAACGGCGTTACCGCGTCCACGTAATGCACCAGGGGGTCGGCTTCGGCGATGGCCTTCAATTGCCTGTTCACATTTTGGGCCGCGCCAAAAACTTCCACCCGCGCCACGCTCGGCTTCACCGACATCACGTAGATGCGGGTCTCCGGCAGTTCTTCGTGGACCCTGGCGACAATCTGCCTGAAATTGTCGACGATGGCGGCTTCGGGAATCCGGGCCCAGGTGTCGTTGTCGCCTTCGTAAATCAGAATCGCGCGGGGCTTGTAGCGCAGGGCGACCCGGTCGAGATGATACAGCGCGTCGCCCATGGTGCTGCCGCCGAATCCGCGGGGGATTACCGTCAGCGGCGCCAGGGCTTCCGCGGCCTGATCGTTCCAGCGGGCGATGCTCGAAGAGCCTGTGAGCACGATGGCGCCTTCCGGCGGTGGCGAGGCCCGGTCCTGCTCATCAAAGGCCCGCATGGCGGGCTCCCAGCGGGCCGGATCGTCCTGTTGGGCAAAACCGGCTGGCACCGCGAACAGCAGCAGCGCGGCAAAAAGCGGGATTCTCCTGAACATCGGTTTCCTCCTGTGGATTCAGCGGCGAAACGGTCGCAAGTGAGCGGCCAAGAGCCTACGCCACAGGAATTCACGGATGCAAATCCGCTCCCGTCCACGCCCCTGGCCGCTCGATTTCGTTGAATATACACCAATATTCGCCTCAACCGATCAACCAGGGGCGCGACGATAGCGAATTTTCGCTTTCGCGAATTCCTGCGGCGCAACCTCCTAAGGCGCGTTGACCAGCACCTGCCGGCCTTCGACCCGGCCGGCCTTGAGATCGGCCAGGGCGCCGGTGGCTTCGTCGAGTGGGCGTTCGGTAATGCGAATCGGATCCACCTTGCCGGCCCGCACGAGTTCCATGAGTTCGGCGAAGTCCGTCAGGCTGCCCACATAGCTGCCCCGGATCACCCGGGCATTCATGGGGAGAAAGGGAATCGGCAGGTTCAGGGCGCCGCCGTACAAGCCCACCACCACCAGCGCGCCACCCTTGCGCAGGCAGCCGAGCCCGAAGTGGACGCTGGCTTCATTGCCGACGAAATCCAGCGCCGCGAAGGCCCCGCCGGTGGCCTTGCGGATGGCCTTCGCCGCCTGGGAATCGCCGGCATGAACCGTGCGGCTCACGCCGAGACCCTGGGCGGCCGCGAGTTTGGCCTCGTCGATATCGACCACGATGGGGTCCAGCCCGAAGGCGGAACGGGCGATCTGAATCGCCATCATGCCCACCCCGCCCGCGCCGATAATGACGACCTCATCTCCCGGCCCGGTCTCGCCGACTTTCTTCAGGGCCCCATAGGCGGTCAGCCCGGAACAGGCATAAGTCGCGGCCAGCGGGCCGGGAATCTCGCCGCAGTCGAACAGGTAGCGGGAATGCGGCACGAGCACATGATCGGCGAAGCCGCCCGGCGCAACGATGCCAAGCGCCCGACCCGGCGTGCAAAGCTGTTCTTCGCCGCGCCGGCACACGGAGCACTCGCCACAGCCAATCCAGGGAAACACCACCCGGCGCTCGCCGATCGCGACGTTTCCCGCATCCGGCCCAAGCGCCGCCACCTCGCCATAAATCTCGTGGCCCAGCACCTGCCCCGGCCCGCCCACTTCAAGCCGCTTGCCATGGCCGAGGTCGAAACCCCCGTCGTGGAGATGAATGTCGGAATGGCAAACCCCGCATGCCAGCATCTTCAGAAGCACTTCGCCGCCCCGCGGGGCCGGAGCCTCCCCCGCCACCTTCTCCAGCGGCCCGCCCGGTGTCGTCGTCTGCCAGGAAATCATGCCTGCCGCCGGTCCCACTCCGCAAAGCTGCCGCCGCTCTCGGCGAGCTCCTTCAACAGGTTCGCGGGACGCCAATTGGTTTCGCCGTGTTGCCGCTGGAATTCCAGAATCTGCTCGTACACCCGCTTCAGGCCCACCCGGTCGGCGTAAAACATGGGGCCGCCCTTCGCCACCGGGAAGGCGTAGCCAAAAACATAGACCACATCCACATCCGAAGCGCGCTGGGCGATGCCCTCCTCGAGAATCTTGGCGCCTTCGTTGACCAGGGGGTACAGGCAGCGGGCGATGATCTCTTGGGCGCTGATTTCACGCCGGGCGATGCCGAACTTTTCCGCCTCCTCGCGGATCATGGCCTCGACTTCCGGGTCGGGGATGCGCCTGCGGGTTTCGCTGTCGTAACGGTAATAGCCGGCGCCGGTTTTCTGGCCGTGGCGGCCGGACTCCACGAGCCGCGTACTTATCGCATAGGGGCGCGGATCATCGCCGGTGGTTCCCCGGGACTGCCGCGCCTTGTAGCCCACATCGAGCCCGGCCAGATCGCCCATGGCCACCGGCCCCATGGCCATGCCGAATTGTTCGAGCGTTGAATCGACCTGCTGGGGCGTGCAGCCTTCGAGCAGCAGCAACTGGGCTTCGCGACCGTAGCCGGTGAGCATGCGATTGCCGATGAAACCGTAGCAGACGCCGGACAGGGCGCAGACCTTGCCGATGCGCTTGCCGATGCGCATCGCCGTGGCGAGGGCATCGTCGGCGGTTTTCTCGCCGCGGACCACCTCAAGCAGGCGCATCACATTGGCGGGGCTGAAGAAGTGCGTGCCGAGCACATCCTCGGGACGGCCAGTGGCCGCGGCGATGGCGTCCACGTCCTGATACGAAGTATTGGTGGCGAGTATCGCGCCGGGCTTGCAGGTCTGATCGAGTTTGGCGAAGATTTCCTTCTTCAGTTCGAGATTCTCGAACACCGCCTCGATCACGATGTCGGCATGGGCGATGTCGGCATAATCCGTGGTGCCGGTGATCAGGCCCATGCGCTGCTTGACGTCTTCCTCGCCAAGCTTGCCGCGCTTGACGGTGATGCCGTAGTTCTTGCGGATGATTTTCATGCCCCGGTCCAGGGCTTCGTCGCTGACTTCAAGCAGGATCACCGGAATACCGGCGTTGGCGAAACACATGGCGATGCCGCCGCCCATGGTGCCGCCGCCAATGATCGCCGCCTGGCTGATGTCCCGCTGGGAGGTTTCCCTGGGCAGGCCCTTGATCTTGGCGGCCTGTCTTTCGGCGAAAAAGATGTGGCGCATGGCGGCGGATTCCGGCGAGGTCACCAATTCCCGGAACAATTCCCGCTCGCGCTCGAGGGCCTGGTCGATGGGCAGACTGACCGCGGCTTCGAGGCAACTGACGATGCGGTCGGGAGCGATCTGGCCCCGGGCCCGGGCATTGACCCGCTTGCGCGCCTGCTCAAAGAAGCCGGGTTCGATGGTGTCCGGGTCGATGACCACATCGCGGATGCGCTTCAGTGGCGCGCCGGAATCCACCAGGTCCCGGGCATAGCGCCTGGCGCCTTCGAGCAGATCGCCTTCGATGATTTCATTCACCAGGCCCATGTCGTGGGCCTTGCCGGCGGGAACCGGATTGCCCGAGGTGATGATGTCCAGCGCGGCCTTGACGCCGGCGATGCGCGGCAGGCGCTGGGTGCCGCCGGCGCCGGGAAGCAGGCCGAGCTTGACCTCGGGCAGACCCACTTTCGCGCTGGCCACGGCGCAGCGGTAATGGCAGGCAAGCGCCACTTCAAAGCCGCCGCCGAGGGCGGTGCCGTGGATCGCGGCGATCACCGGCTTGCTGGAGTTTTCCAGCGCGCTGAGCACTTCCGGCAGGCCGGGCTCCTTGGGCGGCTTGTTGAATTCGGTAATGTCGGCGCCGGCGATGAAGGTCCTGCCTTCGCAGGCGAGGATCACGGCTTCGGAATCGTCCCGCTGGGCCGCCTGGATGGATTTGAGAATGCCTTCCCGCACGCGCTGGGCGAGTGCGTTCACCGGTGGGTTGTTGACGCTGATGACGCCGATCTTGTCCTGTACGGAATAGCTGACTGCCTGCGACATGGTGGCTCCCTGGGATTTGTGGCCTGCTGGGGCGAGCTAGGAGCCTGCGCCGCAGGCTCCCTAGTACGAAATGCGCGGCGCCGGTCACGACTGTGCCGGAGCGGGCGAGATAATAGCATAGGGAAGGCGGCAGTCCCCTCATTCTGCGCGTAGTCGCAGGATCTCAAGCAGTGGCCACCCAAAGAGATTCCGCGACTCCGCTTCGCTCCGCGCAGAATGACGGATGGGGCGCTTTGCCACGCGCAGGATCAAGGTACATCGTGCCCCTGCCTGTGCTAACTTGTCGCCCTTGCGGTGGGGAGGCCGGCATGATCAGAGACCAGGAAACCCTGAATCAGTTGCTCGCATTGATCGAGCGATTCGTCCGCGAACGGCTGGTCCCGGCGGAAAACCGCTTGGCGGAAGAGGAAAGCGTACCCGGGGGAATCGTGCGCGAAATGAAGGAACTCGGCCTCTTCGGACTGACCGTTCCGGAAGAATACGGCGGCCTCGGCCTGACCATGGAAGAGGAGATCCTCGTTGCCATCGAACTCGGCAGAACCTCGCCGGCTTTCCGCTCGCTGATCGGCACCAACAACGGCATCGGTTCTGCCGCGATCGTGTTCAACGGTTCCGAGGCGCAGAAACGCAAGTACCTGCCGAAATACGCCAGCGGCGAATGGGTAAGCTGCTTCTGCCTTACCGAACCCGAGGCTGGCTCGGACGCGGCCTCGCTGCGGACCACGGCGATCCGCGACGGCGACCATTATGTGCTCAATGGCTCCAAGCGCTTCATCACCAATGCGCCGGTCGCCCATACCTTCAATGTCATGGCCCGCACCGACCCGTCGAACAAGGGCGCCCGCGGCATCTCCTCGTTCATCGTCGAACGCGGCACGCCGGGGATCACGCTCGGTTCGGTCGACAGGAAAATGGGCCAGGCGGGTTCGCTCACCTGCGACGTGATCTTCGAAGACTGCCGGGTGCCGGCGGAAAACATCATCGGCGAGGAAGGCGAAGGGTTCGTCACGGCGATGAAGGTGCTCGACCGCGGAAGACTGCATATTTCCGGCGTCGCCGTCGGTCTGGCCGAACGCCTGATCGCCGACGCGCTGGACTACGCCATGCAACGCAAGCAGTTCGGCAAGCCCATCGCCGAGCAGCAACTCGTGCAGGCAATGCTCGCCGATTCCCGCACCGAGGCCTGGGCGGCACGCTGCATGGCGCTGGAAACCGCGCGCAAGCGCGACGCCGGCGATAACGTCACGCTGGAATCCGCCGCCTGCAAATTGTTCTGTACCGAAATGGTGGGCCGCGTCGCCGACCGCGCCGTGCAGATTCACGGCGGCTCGGGCTACATGTCCGAGTTCGCGGTCGAGCGCTTCTACCGCGACGTCAGACTGTTGCGCCTCTACGAAGGCACCAGCCAGATCCTGCAGCTCGTCGTCGCCAGGAACATGATAAGAAACGCCTGACGCGACCCGTCCTCTGCTCTACAATAACAGGCAGATTTCGGCCCTTTCCGAACGGAGACGAATTCGATGTACAACAAGATTCTGGTGGCCATTGACCTGTCCGACGATTCACACAAGGTGATCACTACCGCGGTCCGGCTGGCCGAGGATCCAGACAAGCTGCACCTGGTGCATGTCGTGGAACCCGTTGCCGCGGCTTATAGCATGGATTTGTACGCGGTCAACATCAACGAATTGCACGAGGAAGCCATAGCCTTCGCCGCCGAGCGCCTCAAGGCCATCGCCAGGGAGGAAGGCCTGCAGGAAGACCAGATTCATACCTTGCCCGGCTCACCCGCCGCGGAAGTGCCCAATCTGGCAATGGAAATCGAAGCCGACGCTATCGTCATCGGCAG
>JAJDSZ010000062.1 GCA_022827425.1 Pseudomonadales bacterium
GACACCATGATGATCTACCGTATTGACCGCTTTGGCCGCGGCGGCGATCACCGGCGCTTCAACGAGGCAGGTTTCCCCGCGGTGCGGATAATGGAGACCAACGAAAACTACAACTACCAGCATCAGGACATTCGCGTCGAAAACGGCATCGCCTACGGCGACGTGATCGAGCACGTGAATTTCGAATACGCCGCCAAGCTCACGGGGCTGAATGCGGTCACGCTGGCCGCAATGGCCTGGGCGCCCGCGCCGCCGGCCGATGTCACCATCGAAGGCGCCGTTCGCCCGAGCACCACCCTGAATTGGGAGAAAGTGCCCGGGGCCGCCGGCTACCGGGTGCACTGGCGGCTGACGACTTCGCCGACCTGGGACTTCCAGCGTGACGTCGGCGACGTCGACAGTTTCACGCTGGAGAACATCGTCATCGACAATTACTTCTTCGGAGTCTCGAGCCTTTCCGCCGACGGCGTCCAGAGTCCGGTGGTTTTCCCCGGCCCGGCCGGGTCCTTCGACTGATTCCTGCCACTCCCTTCCCGATTCCTGACCCGGCCGCCGCCGGCCCAGCCAGTTCCCGAGCCGGCGGCGCGGTTACGGGCATCTCCCGAACGGCTTTCCCGCGCCCAAAAAGTACTGTTCATACAGTTGCGATAGGACACCCATTCCACCAGTCAAGGTTCGCACTCAGCTCCAGTCTTTACCCCCCCCCTCCCCCGATTTCAGCGCCTCTCGATTGATTCCCCAAAAACTTGGCACTCCGCGTCCTCCTCGCCTATACCTTCCCCATCGGAACCCAAGGCCGGCGGAAGCTCCATCACCCAGCCCCGTTCACAAATCGTCCAGCCCGAACTCACCCGCCACCACCACCGCGTCGCCGGCTGCGTGCGCCGCGCCTGGCTCTGGGCGAAGACGGATACACCGGCAGGAACTTCGACCACCGCAAATCCTGGCTCCCGGCGCGGATGAGGATGCTGGAGGAAATCTTCGCGATCCGCATCGCCGCCCACGCGGTAATGGGCAACCACTACCATGTCGTGCTATATCTGGATATCGAGCGGGGCCGGTCCTGGGACCGGGACGAGGTTATCCGGCGCCGGGCGCGGCTGTCCCTTCGCAATGGGGCCAAATCCCGGAGTGAAATCCTCGAACCAAAGGTGTTGGAGTTTCTTGATCTGGTAGGATGGATGTCCTTTGAGGACCTTTGAGGGTTTCGGCCTGCATTTCTTGGAGTAAGGCTGGGCAATCCTCAGGTAAAGTCCCGGGACATGGTTTCCAGACCTTGGAGCCAGTGGCTGAGGTCGGTGAGTTGGTGGGCGATGAGATGGATTACCGCATCGCTTGCCTGTACATGGCCCACCACGCCCAGCAGTCTGGCCCGTCGCACCATGGGGCGCTGCCGTTCGCCAAGAGTGGGCCAGACCACCACATTGATCATGCCGCTTTCGTCTTCCAGGGTGAGGAAAGCAACTCCCGAGGCAGTCATGGGACGTTGTCGGCAGGTCACCAGCCCAGCCACCCTGGCGCCGCGGCCATCGCCAAGGCGGTCGATCCGGTAGCCACCCTTGGGGCTGTCGCGCCGGGCGCAACTGATCAGGTGGCTCAATTCGCCTGTGTCCTGTGGGTTATCAACCGAAATACCCATGCAGGTACCAGTGGCTGGGGGTGTTGCATTCGCGGTAGAGCCAAAGGCGGCGACCGTTGCTTTCCCTGCCGATGTAATAGTCGCGGCGCACATCATCGCCCGACCACCAGCCGGATTCGATGCGTTCCGGGCCGCTAAGCAGGGCGATGGGGCCGTGGTGCAGCGGCTGGCCATCGCGGCAGGCGAACTGGCGCGGCTCCCGGAGCAATAGCAGCGGCCGTGGCACGGGGGTTGCCGGCGCGGCCGGGCCGGAACTGCCGCCTTCGGCATGGTCGAATTCCCGGCTGGCGTATTCCGGACGATGGTCGGCCACTGTTTCGATGGCGCGAATCTGGCCCTCCCCCAGCCGCGCCCGCAACTGTTCGAGCAGATGATCGAGGCCGGTGTCCGCAGCGGCCTTGTCGTTGCGCAGCAGTTGCAGGTTACGGTCGAGATAGGGGCTGAAACGGACGACCTCAAGGCTCAGCGCCGTTACCGGCGCCGGTGGTTCGAGTTCGCCGAGGCGGGTTTGCAGCAGCAAAAGGAAATGCTTGCGGCAGCGACCGGGACGGCGCAGTTCGAGTGGGACTTGCGTGGCCGGACGCTGCTCGTGCAGGAGGCTGAATTCGAGCCGGGCGGCGGCGAGGCAATGTTGCCGCAGAAACTCGCAGAGCCGCTCAAGCAGTTCTTCCGCAGCGGGCAGCAGGCGCTTGAGATCGGTGGACTCAAAGGGCAATTCCAGCGAACTCCGGAATGAAGGCGGGGGCGTGTATTTGGGCAACGGGTCCGGAATCTTGCCGAGGCCCCGGTCGAGTTGTTCGACGAAAGCGGCGCCAAAACGGGTAATGAGGCCGGCCACGGGCAGCCGCCACAGATCGCCAAGGCGGCGGATGCCCATATTGTGCAGCCGGCGGGATTGTTTCAGGTCCGGCTCAAGAACCGCAACCGGCAGTTGCTGCAAGGCTGAACGCAGGTTCGCCCTGCGCTTGACCGCCTTGTCACCGCCGCCTCGGGCGAGCAACAGGCTGCCGGTAATCGTCGGCGCGGCGGCCTGGAAAAACTCACCGGGCAACTCGAGTTCGCGCAATTGCCACCTTATGCCGGCGCCGAGTTGCTGATGGATCAGGCCAAGGCCGCCAAAATAGCGCAAGACGCTGCGCACTTCGCAAACCAGCGCCGTCTCATCGAGCCTGATGTCGGTGCTAAAGTCCCGCAGCAGGCTGGCCAATGCCGGCAACAATCTGGCGGTGCTGTTCCAGCGGGGCAACAGCGGCTGTCCCTATTGTGTCCTGCGCCTGCAACTGACGCTGGCTGAAGATCAGGCGCCGCAGGTCAATATCCTCCAGGCCCGGGGCCAGATTCACCGCCACAGCGTCCGTCTTACGGGAATATTGGGGAATCTCCGGGGGCGCACGTCAGATGCATGAGATATCGGTCGTACTTCAATGGCTCGGTACGCTGGGAGCCTGCGGCGCAGGCTCCCAGGAGTCTCATTCCAGTGACATGCGCCTGGTGCGCGGCAGCTTGAAATTCAGGGCGAAAAGTGCTTGAATGCGCAGCCATTCGGCGGCGCCTCGTTCCACCTCCCTCGCCGTTCCGCGACTGGCCAGCAATCGATGACAGAAACCGCAGCCCGGCAAGTTTCCGCCTCCTGGCGCGATTACTACGAGATGTGCAAGCCCCGCGTGGTCATGCTCATGATCCTGACCTCGCTCGTGGGCATGTTTCTCGCAGTGCCCGGCATGGTTCCCTGGCGCGTGCTCCTGCTCGGCAACCTCGGCATTGCGCTGGTGGCGGGCTCCGGCGCCGCTGTCAACCACCTTCTCGACCGCCGCATCGACCGCATCATGAGCCGCACTTCGGGCCGGCCGCTGCCACAGGGGCGGGTCGATCCGGTGCAGGCGGCGATTTTCGCGCTACTGCTTTGCGCCAGTGGCATGGGCATCTTGCTGGTGTGGATCAATCCGCTCTGCGCCTGGCTCACGCTGGCTTCCTTTGTGGGCTACGCCTTCATTTACACCGGCTACCTGAAACACGCCACTCCCCAGAATATCGTCATTGGCGGGCTTGCCGGCGCCATGCCGCCGCTGCTTGGCTGGTCGGCGGTGACCGGAACCATTGAAGCCGACGCGCTCGTGCTGGTGCTGATCATCTTCGCCTGGACACCGCCGCATTTCTGGGCGCTGGCGATTCACCGCAAGGAGGAGTACGCCCGCTCCGGCATCCCCATGCTGCCGGTTACCCACGGCGAATATGCGACCCGGGTGCATATCGTGGCATATACCCTGATTCTGGTGGCGGCAAGCGTCATCCCCTGGCTTACCGGCATGAGCGGCTGGCTCTATCTGGCCGCGGCGCTGCTGCTTGGCGCCGGATTCCTGTACTGGTCTGGCCGGCTCATGTTTCGCCCGCGGCCGGATATTCCCATGCGCACTTTCGGTTACTCCATCGTCTACCTCGCGCTGCTTTTCGCCGCCCTGCTGGTGGACCACTATCTGGCCTGATGGCCCATGGCCGCCTTCCGCCTCAACCGCATCGCCTGGCTGGCATTCGCCCTGCTGAATGTGCTGCTGCTGACGCTGATCGCGCTGCTGTTGCAGTTCCGCGCCGGTCGCGCCGAGCTTGCCCGGCTTGACGGTCTCGGCGCTGCGGTTTATCCCGAGTCGATTCCACTGCGCGAAATCGCCCTTACCGACCAGCGCGGACAGCCATTCCGAATCGGCGACATGCGCGGCGCGTGGAACCTGGTGTTTTTCGGTTTCAGCGATTGCCCCGACATGTGCCCCCTGACCCTGGCGGAAATCGAGCGCTATTACCGAGACCGGGGGGAGTCCGCGGAAGCGCCGGTGCAGGTCGTTTTTGTTTCGATTGACCCGGCGGACACTCCGGCCATCATCGAGGAGTATCTGGATGGATTCCACGAGGACTTCATCGGCCTCAGCGGCAGCAGGGAAGCTGTTGCCGAGTTTGCCGCCCAGATGTACGCCAATACCGGCGCCGAAACGGCCCTTGGCCACGGCCAGCCCGCTGATGCGCCCGAAGGCATGATCAGCCACAGCATCCATATCGGCGTGGTGGGCCCGGTCGGCGAATTGGTTGGCCTGCTGCGGCCGCCGCACCGCGCCGCCGCCATAGGCGAGGCGCTGCGACTGATCATGCGGCGGGCCTGAACCCGGGCGATAAAACATGGTCGACAATGAACGCCATCCCGAACTCATCCTGGTAGACGGCTCCTCCTACCTGTTCCGCGCTTTTCACGCGCTGCCGCCCATGGTGAACAGCCGGCGGCAGCCAACCGGCGCAATCCGCGGCGTGATCAACATGATCCGCAGCCTGCTGAACAAGTATCCCGGCAGCCGCATCGGCATTGTTTTCGATGCCAAGGGCAAGACATTCCGCAGCGAAATCTACGCCGAATACAAGACGCACCGCCCGCCCATGCCCGACGAGCTGCGCTCCCAGATCGAGCCGATCCATCGCATCATCCGCGCCATGGGCCTGCCCCTGCTCATCGTCGAAAACGTCGAAGCCGACGACGTCATCGGCACGCTGGCCTGCCAGGCCGGCGGTGAAAACGTATCGACGCTGATTTCCACCGGCGACAAGGACCTAGCCCAGCTTGTCACCGGGCAGGTGGCGCTGATCAACACCATGAACGACGAACTGCTCGACTCTGCCGGGGTCGAGCGGAAGTTCGGCGTGCGGCCGGATCAGATCATCGATTATCTCGCCCTCATGGGCGACAAGTCCGACAATATCCCGGGGGTCCCCGGCGTGGGCGCGAAAACCGCCGCCAAATGGCTTGGAGAGTATGGTTCGATGCAGGGGATTATCGACCATGCCGACGCCATCAAGGGCAGGATCGGCGAAAAGCTCAGGGATAATATCGAACTGCTCAAGTTGTCTTACCGGCTCGCCACAATCCGCACCGATGTGCCGCTGGAACTCAAGTATCAGCAACTACTGCGGCAGCCCGAGGACAAACAGGAGCTGCATCGCCTGTTCAGTGAACTCGAGTTCCGCACCTGGCTGCGGGAACTCGAATCCGAAGGCGTGACTTCCACTCCAGCAACCGAACCCGCCGTGGAAGAAGCACAGGCCAGCCTGGAATCGGAACTTGAGTTGGACGCCATGCCACCGGGTGCCACCACCACGATCATCACCGGCGAAGACCAACTGCGCGAGCTCGTGGCCGAACTCGGCGCCGCTCCCACGTTCAGCTTCAATCTGGAAGCCGAACCCGGCCATTTTCTAAAGGCCCGCATTATCGGCGCCGCTTTCTGCGCCAAACCCGGCCGGGCCGCCTATATTCCACTCGATCACGACTACGAGGGCTGCCCCGAACAGTTATCCGCCGAGCGGGTTTTCAAGGCGCTGCAGCCATTGCTGGAAGACGCCCTAAAGCCGAAATGCGGCTATGACCTGAAGCATCAGCTCCATCTGCTGGAGAATGTCGGCATCAGCCCGCAGCCGGTGAAATCCGATGTGCTGCTGGCCTCCTATGTGGCCAACTCGGTGGCCGTGCGGCATCAGCTTGAATCCATCGGCAGGCGCTATCTGGACCATGCCCCGCCAGACCTGGAAAGCCTTACCGGCAAGGGCCGCGGGCGGCTTGCCATGCACCAGATCGGGGTGCGGGAATTCGGCGACTGGGCCGGGGAGCGGGCGGACATCATCCTGCGTCTGACGGCGATGCTGGAAAAGCACCTGCGCGAAAATGGCCAGCTTGAAGGACTCTACCGTTACTTCGAGATACCCCTGGCGCCGGCCCTGCAACGTATGGAGCGCAATGGCATCCTGCTCGACCGGGAGGCCCTGGCGAAACAGAGCGCCGAGCTTGCCGAGCAGCTTGCGGAGCTTGAACAGGCCGTTTTTGCGCTCGCCGGGGAAAGTTTCAACCTGTCCTCGCCCAAGCAATTACAGGCGCTTCTCTACGACAAGCTGAAACTGCCGGTGCTGCGCAAGACACCCAAGGGACAGCCTTCCACCGCCGAGGATGTGCTGCAGGAACTTGCCGAAAACTACGAACTGCCCCGGCTATTGCTGCGGCACCGGTCCCTGACCAAACTCAAGTCCACCTATACCGACAAGCTGCCGCTGGAATTGCAAGCCGGCACCGGTCGCATTCACAGCAGCTTTCAGCAGGCTGTGGCGGCAACGGGCCGGCTGTCGTCCACCGATCCGAACCTGCAGAACATCCCCGTGCGAACCGCAGAGGGCCGCCGGGTGCGTCAGGCCTTTGTCTGCCGGCCGGGACATCGGCTTGTGGCGGCGGATTATTCCCAGGTGGAACTGCGCATCATGGCGCATCTTTCTGGCGACCCGGGATTGCTCGCGGCCTTTTCCCGCGCCGAGGACATCCACCGCGCCACAGCCGCGGAGGTATTCGGCGTCGCTCTCGACGATGTGACGCCGGACCAGCGGCGCAGCGCCAAGGCAATCAACTTTGGTCTAATCTACGGCATGTCGGCTTTCGGCCTTGGCCGGCAATTGAACATCGGCCGGGAAGAGGCCCAGCACTACGTCAACCGTTATTTTGAGCGTTATCCCGGCGTCCGCGCTTTCATGGACCGGACCCAGGCCCAGGCCACGGAACTCGGCTATGTGGAAACCGTTTTCGGTCGCCGGCTCTATCTGCCGGACCTGCGCGCCGGGCGCGGCATGCTGCGGCGGGCGGCATTGCGCACGGCCATCAACGCCCCCATGCAGGGCACCGCCGCCGACATCATCAAGCAGGCGATGATCGATATCGACCTGTGGCTGGAAAGCGAGCCCATCAAGGCCAGGATGTTATTGCAGGTGCATGACGAACTCGTCTTTGAGGTTCACGAGGAAGACCTGCAATTGCTCTGCGATGGCGTCAGGTTCCGCATGATCAGCGCCGCCGCCCTGGATGTGCCGCTCGTGGTGGATGTCGGTGTCGGCGCCAACTGGGACGAGGCCCACTGAGCGGTTCTACTCCAGCCAGCTTTCCAGCCGTTCCCGGGTCTGTTCCAGGCCGATGCCTGCGGTGGCGGAAAACAATTGCACCTCCAGGGCGCCGCGCCCGGTCAACTCCTTGCGCACCGCCGACATCACATTGTGCGCCGGATTCCGCTTGAGCTTGTCCGCCTTGGTCAGCAGCAGATGCAAGGGCAGCCCGGATTCCTGGGCCCAGTCGATCATCTGCCGGTCAAACTCCTTCAGCGGGTGCCGAATATCGCTGAGCAGCACGATCCCCTGAAGCTGGGCCCGGCCGGTCAGGTAATACTGCATCTCGCGCTGCCATTGCTCCTTCACTTCCAGAGGCACCTTGGCATAGCCATATCCCGGCAAATCCACAAGGTAGCGTCCGGCAGGCCCGGGCATCAGAAAGAAGTTCAGCATTTGCGTTCGCCCAGGCGTCTTGCTCGTCCGCGCCAGCCGGGACTGCCGGCAAATCGCATTGATGGCGCTGGACTTCCCCGCATTCGACCGCCCGGCGAAAGCCACCTCGGCCATGCTGTCCACAGGACACCCATCCAGCGAAACCGCGCTGGTGGCAAAAACTGCCTGGCTGAAGTTCATGAGCCTGCTTACAGACTTGGGAGGCTTCGATTCGTCACTGCCACGATAGCCGCATGGGGCGCGGCTTCGCTCCACGCAAAACATCGATCAAGAAATGCGAAGCCCTTGCGGTGACGTCAACTACAACGCAGCGCGTTCCCGGGCGACGAGGAAATCCACGATTTCCAGCATCATTTGCTGGGTCGGCACATCCGGGCCCGTGGCGATCAGGTACTTGCCGTTGACGATCATGTTGGGGGTGCTCTGGATACGGTAATCCTGCATGCGGCTTTCGGCCTGGTTCACCCGGGTGCGGACGCCGAATGAGTTGAAAGCCCGGTTGAATTCTTCCCCGTCGATGCCGTGGCTGGCGAACAGGCCGGCGATCTGCCGTTCGTTCTGCAGGCGGTTGCCTTCGAGGTTGATGGCGTTGAAGACCGGCTCGTGAATGATGTCCACGGCGTCCAGCGCCTCGGCGGTGTAGTAGATCTGGGCGTGGATTTTCATCAGCCCGTTCCACATGGCGGGAAAGCGGACGAAGTCGATATCATCGGCCAGGTTCGCCTTCCAGTCCTCGACCAGGGGCTCGAAGCGGAAGCAGTGGGCGCAGCCGTACCAGAACGCCTCGATGACTTCGACTTTGGAACTGTCGCGGGTGTTGACCGGAACGGGCAAGGTCACATAGTGCGTGCCGTCCACAAATCTTTCCACCTGCCCGAAAGCCATGTTGGCCAGGGGCAGCGCGAGGACAAGGGCGAATATCGCAAATGTTCTTCTGATCATGGATTCACTCCGGGTCGGTTCAGAATCATCCAGTTGGTTGGAAACTACCACAGTCGGACGCAGGCTCCTAGTGCAAGCCGGCCAGAAAACTGGCGAGGGCTTCGAGTTCCGGATCGGTAAGGCGTTCGGTGACGACTCGCATCATGCCGCCGGGATCATTGGCGCGGGTGCCGGAGCGGAAGTCCTTGAGCTGCTGCAGGGTGTACTCGGGGTGCTGGCCGCCGAGGGAGGGAAAGCCTGCCGGTGTGTTGCCGGTGCCGGTGGGGGAATGGCAGGCGGAGCAGGCCGCCACCCGCAACTCCCGGTTGCCGGCCCGGTACAGGGATTCGGCAAGTTCCACGCTTTCCGGGTCGGCGCCGAGCAGGGTCGGTGTCTGGGCCGCGTAGTATGCGGCAAGGTCGGCGATGTCTTCATCGCTGAGGTTGATGACCATGGCGGTCATGATGGGGCCGGGACGGGCGCCGGACTTGAAATCCTGCAATTGCTTGATGATGTAGCGCGCATTCTGGCCGGCGATCTTGGGATTGATGGCAAGCTCGCTGTTGCCGTCGGGTCCGTGGCAGGTGGCGCATAGGGCGGATTTGGCCTCGCCTGCCGAAGCATCGCCCTGGGCGAACGCAAACGGCGCCGTTAGGGCTGTGGCCATGGTGAACAACAAGAACAGCGATTTCTTCATTTCCTCTATCTCGCGGGATCAGCTTTGGCGCAATCGTCGCCGGCGCGGGCCTGCCGCCGGGCGGAGGCGGATTATAGCTTGATTCCCGAAGGCTCTCCATTGCTTTGCTCACGAAGCAACCACAGGGCGACAGTCTGTTTGCCATGCCCGGGAATCCCGCCGCTTTCGGACAGGCGCATCAGGCGATGCCCGGGACTGCGCCCATAGCTGCGCTTGTGGTCGGCTGCGCGTACCGGACAATCGTGGTTAAATTCGCGGCACCGGGGCCGAGGTCCCTGGCGGAGCGCCGCGCAATTCCGGAAATGTTCATACTGATAGGCCAATGGGTAGCCACGCCGGCCCGCAACCGCCGGCTATTCCGGCATTTCGTGCGGCAGGATTTTCTCGGCCAGTTCAGCGCGGCGGCGGCGGGGGCGTTCTGGCTGTTCATCACGCCGGTGATTCACATCCTGATTTATTCCTTCGTTTTCAGCTATGTTTTCCGGCTGCGGGAAGTGGCTGATTTCGGTCAGACCCAGTTTGTCATCTTTCTGATCATCGGCTACCTGCCCTGGTTCGCCTGCGCCGAAGCCGTGAGCAAATCGACCAACATGCTGCTCGAGAAGGCGCCGCTGATCACCAAGGTCGTGTTTCCCGTGCAGATCATTCCTGTGGTGGGGACCCTGGTGCCCTATCTGACCCACGGCATCGGCTTTTGCCTGCTGCTTGCGTACATGGCGCTGACTGGGCATTTGTCCTGGCCCTGGCTGCTGCTGCCGGTGGTTTTCATGCTGCAATTCCTCTTTACCATGGGTCTGGTGGCGGTGCTGTCGGCGCTATGCGTGTTTTTGCGCGACTTGCAGCAGCTCGTCTCGCTGGCTGTGACGCTGTGGTTTTTCCTGACGCCCATCATATATCCGGTCACCCTGATCGAAAGCGAATTGCTGCGGGAGTTGTACCTGTTCAATCCCATGCACAGCTTCATCAATCTGTATCGGGAAATCATCCTGCTCGGCAGCTTCTCGCACCTGCAACTCGGCATCGCCGCCGGCTCGGCGCTGTTTTCCTGGCTGCTCGGCGGCTGGCTGTTCATGCGCATCCGGCATGCTTTCGGGGACGTGCTGTAGCCATGACCGATCTCCACCCCCGCATCGCCGTCAACAACCTGAACAAGGAGTTCCGGATTTACGAGCGGCCCCAGGACCGGCTCGCCGAGTTCATCCTGCGGCGACCGAAACATCGTCTGTTCCATGTGCTGAACGATATCTCCTTTGCCGTTGCCGACGGCCAGAGCCTTGGCATTATCGGCAACAACGGCGCCGGCAAGTCCACCCTGCTGAAGCTGCTCGTGGGCACCCTGCAGCCCACTTCGGGACAGATCGAGATTGTGGGCCAGGTGGCGGCGCTGCTTGAACTCGGAGCGGGCTTTCACCGGGATTTCAGCGGCCGCAAGAACATCTGGCTCAATGCCTCGTTGCTAGGCGTGGCGGATGAGGACATACGCGAGTTGGAAGAGCAGATCATCGAGTTTTCCGAGTTGGGTTACTTCATCGACCGGCCGGTGCGCACCTATTCCTCGGGCATGTTCGTGCGGCTGGCCTTCTCCATCGCCACCATGGTGCGGCCCGACATCCTCGTGATCGACGAGGCGCTTTCCGTGGGCGACATGGCCTTCCAGCGCAAATGCGTGCAACGCATGCAGGACTTCCGCGCCAGACGCAAGACCATGGTCTTCTGCAGCCATTCGATGTTTCATGTGCAGGAGTTGTGCGACAACGCGATCTGGCTCGACAGGGGCGGCATCCGCGAGATCGGCGCGAGCGACAAGGTGGTCGGCCACTATGAGGATTTTTGCACCAGCAAGAAGTCCTACAACACCATTCGCAGCGATGTGCCGGAACTGTCGGAGCAGTCCGCTGCGGGCGACGAGGTGCAGGACTGCCGCATCAATTCGCTCTGGGTCCGGGATACCGGCGGCAGGGAGCTTTCCTCACTGACTCCCTTGCAGGACATAGTGCTCGAAATGGAAGTCGAGGCGCTGCGCGACGGCGTCGAAGGGTATTTCGGTTTTGCCTTCATGAAATCCGCCGAGGAGCCGGTGGCTTCCTTTCTCACCATCGACACGGAAGGTGTCGAAACCGGACCCTTCGACAAGGGCGAGGTCTTCACCGTCTCGCTGACCGTGCGCAATCTGACCATGCGCGTGGGCGGCTACTATGTTCTCGGCGGATTGTGCGACGATACCGGCCTGCTCTGGTACGAAACCCGCTACAGCAAGTTGCTCACCGTCGAACCCAGCAAGGGCATCGGGCCCATGATCATGCCCTCGGAGTGGTCGATTCGCAAATCGGGGCCTTCTGCGCCACAGGGACGATAGGGAAAAATTACAGGAAGTAATTTTTCGGAGGAAAAAGTTCAAAAAAGCAGGTCTTCCTCGGCCACCCTCGCGGGCGCGGTATCGGGGAGAACGCCGTACGGGTCCACGTGGTAGACGATGGGCGGATTGGTGTAGCCGCGGATTTCGAGAATTTCCATGTAGCCCCGGGTGACCGGGTCGGGATTGAAAAACTCGTCTTCCTCGGCAAGCCGCGTGAGCGTCTCCTGTTCGAGTTGCACCTTGGGGTAGACGAACAGTGTGTAAATGTTGGAAGTGTTGGTGCCCACCCAGGGGGCCAGTTCCTGCAAATCCTCGAAGGGCACGATCTCGCCGATTTCGGCCATGTTGCTGATGTCTTCGCGCTCGCGGAAGGCGATGAGGTTTTCGATGCTTTCCTCGCTCAGGCCCGGTATCAGGCGCATGGCCTCCCGAGTGGCGAGATTGAGATTGAGCCTGCGGCCGTTGCCGTAGACGGTGAAAGCGGCTTCGAGATTGACGCCTTCCAGCAGTTCGTCGAAGCCCCGGATCAGGCGCAGCTCGTCGACGCTGTCGAGCTCGGGATTGTTGCGGGGCGTGTATCCGCCCTGTTCCAGGTCTTCGTAGTAGTCCGCCTCGGCGCCATTGACGCCTTCGAGTTCGTTCAGGTCGGTCCAGTCGGTCCAGGCGTCGAGCAGTTCCTGCACTTCCTCCGGGTCTGCGTCGAGCCCGCCGAGCCAGTGGGCGATCAGGGTCTGCATGTCCTGGCGGTTGATCCGGTTGAGATTGATCTTGCCGGCATGGTCGTAGACGCGCACCGCCAGGCCCTCGGCAATGGGGTACTGCGGCTGCAATTCCCTGCCGTTGAAACGGTAGGAGGGGGTGAGAATCTCGCCGTTCTCCGCCAGTTCGAGCGGTTCTCCCACCGGTAGTTCCATGCGTTCGAGCATGAGTTCCATTTCGGCATGGCTCACTGCGCCCATCAGTTCGGCCCAGGCCAGACTCGCATCGCGATGGTTCACGGCAGCCGACGCCGACAGCCGCGCCCGGGAAGCCATGGCGGTGACGAGCACCGTGAGCAGCACCGCCGTCCACAGGACGATAATGATGACCGCGCCGCGCTGGCTGGCGAAGTTTCTCATTGCAGCAGCCCCCGCGGACCCACGTTGGGC
>JAJDSZ010000064.1 GCA_022827425.1 Pseudomonadales bacterium
GGAGACCGGACAGCGGGTCGGGTTCAGCCAGGTCGGCAATTTGCGTCTGGCCATGAACCGCGACCGCATGGATGAGTACTACCAGTACGCGGCTACGGCGAAGACCATCGGCGTCGACGTGCGCTTCCTGACGCCGGCGGAGGTCGGGAAACTCTGGCCGCTATGTGACATCGACGGTCTTGTGGGGGGTATCTACCATCCCGAGGATGGCTATATACAGCCCGCCGACCTGACGCAGGCCCTGGCCATCGGCGCACGCGCCCGCGGCGCCGAAATCTACCGGAAGACCGCGGTCGTCGGCATCACTCAGGCGACCTCCGGCGGCTGGACAGTACACACGGACAAGGGAGACATCACCTGCGACCACGTCGTTTCCGCAACCGGAAACTACGCCCGCCGGACCGGAGAAATGGTCGGACTCGACATCCCCGTGATGCCGGTCGAGCACCAATACATCGTCACCGAACCCCATCCAGCCTTGCAGGCGCGCAAGCGCGAGGGCCTGCCGGAACTCGGCGTGCTGCGCGAATCGGACGGTTCCTGGTACCTGCGCGAGGAAAACAGCGGTTTCATCCTCGGTCCCTACGAGAAGGACGCGCCCTGCTGTTACGTCGACGGGCCGGACCCGGCGGCCGAGTACGAACTGTTCCAGGAAGACATCGACCGCCTGATGCCCCACATCGAGGCCGCCATGGCGCGGGTGCCGGCATTCGCCGAGGTGGGAATCAAGTCGGTATACAACGGCGCCATCGCCTATACGCCAGACGGCAACCCGATCGTCGGCCCGGCCTGGGGCATCGACAATTTCTGGCTGTCCGAGGGGCACAGTTTCGGCATTACGGCCGCGGGCGGCGCCGGCTGGCAACTCGCCGAATGGATCGTCGAGGGCGAACCCACCGTCGACATGCTCGGCGTCGAGCCGCGCCGCTTCGGCGATTACGCCACGAAGGACTATCTGGTCAGGAAAAACGAGGAAGCCTACGCGCACGTCTTCGTCATTCATTATCCCGACGAGGAACGCCCGGCCGCGCGCCCGTTGCGCACAGCGCCCTGTTATGAGCGCATGAAGGCGCGGGGCGCCGTTTTCGGACAGAAATTCGGCTGGGAACGGCCGAATTTCTTTGCCGCGGACGGCATGCCGCGGGAAGACGACTGGTCGTTCCGCCGCTCGCGCTGGTTCGAAGCGGTGCGCAGGGAAGTCGGCAACGTCACGCGCAATGTCGGCCTGCTGGACATGACCGCCTTCGCCAAGTGCCGCGTTTCGGGCCCGGGCGCGGAAGATTTCCTCGACCGGTTTGTCGCCAACAACGTGCCGAATCAGGCCGGACGGCTGTGTCTGGCCCATGCCCTGAACCGCAACGGCGGGGTGCATTCGGAGTTCACGATCCGGCGCGAGTCGGACGATTCCTTCTACCTGGTGTCGGCCGGCGCCTTGCAAAGGCTGGATCACGACTATCTGCGCAAGTGCATGCCGCGGGACGGTTCGGTGCAGTTTACGCCGCTGACCGGCGCGATGGGCGTGCTGGTACTGGCCGGTCCGAAGGCAAGGGAACTGTTGTCGCGGGTGACCGATGCCGACCTTTCGAACGAAGCGTTCCGCTGGCTGACCGCTCGCGACATCGTGGTAGGCTCGGCGCCGGTCAATGCCATGCGGGTGAATTTCGTCGGCGAACTCGGCTGGGAACTGCACCATCCGCTCGAGTACCAGAACCATATCTTCGACGCGCTGTTCGAGGCCGGGGAGGATCTGGGCCTGGCGCCCTTCGGCATTCGCGCCATGAACTCCATGCGCATGGAGAAATCCTATCGCATGGTGGGCACGGAACTGTCCATCGAGTATTCGGCCTTCGAGTCGGCCATGGACCGCTTCGTCAAGCCGGACAAGGGCGACTTCCTCGGGCGTGACGCCTTGCTGGCGTCGAAGGAGGCGGGACTGGACAACCTGCTGGTGACGCTGGAAGTGCACGACGTGGAGGACGCCGACGTGCTTGGCAACAACGCGCTGCTCCAGAACGGGAAAACCGTCGGCCGCGCCACGAGCGGCAATTTCGGATTCCGCACGGGCAAATCCCTGGCGCTCGGGATGCTGCCTCCCGATCTGGCCCGGCCGGGGGTCGAAGTCGAGGTGGAACTGCTCGACCGGGTCTTCGCCGCGACCGTGATCCCGGACTCGCCGTTCGACCCCGCCAACGAACGGTTGCGCGACGTAAACGCAGTCAACGAGTAGCCGAGGCATGAATCGTTACTCGGCATTCGGCCTGCTGCGCAACGCGCTCAGCCACAACAGGAACTGGCGCACGGCCTGGCGCAGCCCGGAACCGGAAAAGAGCTACGACGCGATTATCGTCGGCGGCGGCGGTCACGGCCTCGCCACCGCCTACTACCTCGCGAAAGAGCACGGCATCAGGAATGTAGCGGTGCTGGAAAAGGGCTGGATCGGCGGCGGCAACACCGGGCGCAACACCACCATCGTACGCTCCAACTACCTCTGGACGGAGGCGGCGCTGCTGTACGAGAAATCGATGCAACTCTGGGAGGGGCTGAGCCAGGATCTGAACTACAACGTCATGTTCAGCCAGCGCGGCGTCTACAATCTCGGCCATTCGCTGCAGGACATGCGCGACATCGAGCGCCGCGTCAACGCCAACCGGCTCAACGGCATCGACGCCGAAGTCGTCGGTACGGCCGAACTCGGCAAGGCGATCCCCCATCTCAACATTTCGCCCGGGGCGCGCTATCCCGTTCTCGGCGCATCGCTGCAGCGCCGCGGGGGCGTGGCGCGCCACGACGCCGTGGCCTGGGGCTTCGCGCGGGCGGCGGACGCGCTCGGTGTCGATATCATCGAACAATGCCAGGTCACGGGCATCGATGTCAGCGGCGGCAAGGCCGTGGGCGTTCAGACCACGCGCGGCCCGATCGCTTCGGACCGCATCGGCGTCGTGGTGGCCGGCCATGCCGGCGTGCTGGCGCGGATGGCGGGCCTGCGGTTGCCGATCGAAAGCCATCCCTTGCAGGCCTTCGTCTCGGAGCCGATCAGGCCCGTGCTGGACACCGTGGTCATGTCCGGTGCGGTCCACGGCTACATCAGCCAGTCCGACAAGGGCGAACTGGTGATCGGCGCCGGCGTCGACCCGTACAATGGCTATGGTCAGCGGGGCAGCTTTCCCGTCATCGAACACGCCTTGCAGGCGATCGTCGAATTGTTCCCGGTGTTCAGCCGCGTGCGCATGCTCAGGCTCTGGGGCGGAATCGTCGATGTCGCTCCGGACGCCTGCCCGATCCTGTCGAAGACGCCGGTCGGGGGGCTGTATTTCAACTGCGGCTGGGGCACCGGCGGATTCAAGGCTACGCCGGGTTCGGGCTGGGTGTTCGCGCATACCATGGCCCATGACGAGGCCCACGAACTCAACGCTCCGTTCAGCCTGGAGCGGTTCTCCACCGGCGCCCTGGTCGACGAGCACGGCGCCGCCGCGGTGGCGCATTAGCATGAAAAGCGATTACCCCGCCTGTCATTCCGCGCGTAGCGAAGCGAAGTCGCGGAATCCCATGCAGTGGCCCCTCAAGGAGGTTCTGCGACTCCGCTTCGCTCCGCGCGGAATGACGGGGAGCAGAGGCCCTGATTCATGTTGCTGATTGAATGCCCCTGGTGCGGCCCCCGCGCTGAAACCGAATTCAGTTATGGCGGCGAGGCGGGAATCCCGCGGCCCGCCGACCCCGATGCGCTCAGCGACGCGGAATGGGCGGACTACCTGTTCTACCGGAGCAATCCCAGGGGAGCGCACCGGGAGTTGTGGAATCACGCCCAGGGCTGCCGCCGCTGGTTCGTTGTGGAGCGGGATACGGTAACCAATCGCATCGCGGGCAGTTTCCGGCTCGATGAGACCGTACCCGTCCCTGCGTCAGCCGCTGAAAAGCAACCGGAGCAGGGCGACTGAACGTGGCTGCCGGGCAAGCGAACCGATTGCCGCGGGGCGGGAGGATCGACCGGTCCCGCCCCTTGCGATTTTCCTTCGATGGCAAGAGCTACGCCGGATACGCCGGAGACACCCTGGCTTCGGCGCTGTTGGCCAATGGTGTGTCGCTGCTGGGGCGCAGCTTCAAACTGCGCCGCCCCCGGGGCATCGTCGGCGGCGGCGCGGAGGAGCCCAATGCGGTCATGCAAGTGGGCGAGGGCGCCGCCGCCCGGCCCAACCTGCTGGCGACCCAGGTGGAACTCGAACCGGGGCTCGCGGCCCGCGCTACCCGGGGCTGGCCGAGCACGCGCTTCGACATCGGCGCGGCGCTCGACAGCTTCGGGCGAATCCTCGGCGCCGGTTTCTACTACAAGACCTTCAAGTACCCCCGGGCCTGGTGGAAACTCTACGAACACTTCATCCGCCGCGCCGCCGGCTTCGGCAAGGCGCCCGACTCGCCGGACCCGGATCGCTACGAACACCGCAACGCCCATTGCGATGTGCTTGTGGCGGGCGGCGGCCCGGCCGGCCTGATGGCGGCGCTGACGGCGGCAAGGGCTGGCGCCCGGGTGATTCTCGCCGACGACGATGTCGAATTCGGCGGCAGCCTGCTTGCCGGCGGAGACGCCATCGACGGCGCCCCCGCCATGGACTGGGTCGCCGGCGCGGTCGCCGAATTACGCGAAATGCCCGATTGCCGATTGCTGTCCCGCGGCACGGTTTTCGGCTATCACGACCACAATTTTCTCACCATCGTCCAGCGTTGCGTTCAGGAAGCGGACGCCGCGGCGCAAGGCCCGGCCCGCCGCCCGGTGGCGGAGCGACTCTGGCGCGTCCGGGCGAAGCGGGTCGTGCTGGCCCAGGGCGCTTTCGAGCGCCCATTGGTCTTCTGCAACAACGACCGCCCCGGCGTCATGCTCGCTTCGGCGGTGTCCGGCTATATTCACCGCCATGCCGTGCTGCCGGGCCGCCGTGCGGTGGTCTTCACCAATAACGATTCCGCCTACCGTACGGCCATCGATCTTGCCGGGGCCGGGGCCGAGGTCGCCGCCATCGTGGACAGCCGTCCCGGCGGCGCGGGCGCCATCGGGCAGCGCGTGAAGGAACTGGGGATTCCGGTGCTGGCGGGACATGTGGTCAGCGACGTCAGCGGCCGTCGCCGCGTCCGGGGCGCAGGTATCGCCAGATGGACCGGGGAGCCCTGGTCCGCGGTGGAAATCACCTTGCGAATCGACTGCGACCTGCTGGCGGTATCGGGCGGCTTCAGCCCGGCGGTACACCTGCATTCCCAGGCCGGGGGCAAGCTGGAATGGGATGAATCGCAACTTTGTTTCCTGCCTGGCGAAGCGCGCCAGCCCCACGATTCCGCCGGCGCGGGCAACGGCAAACTGTCCCTCGGCGATTGTCTCGCCGATGGCCTGCGGGCGGGGAAAGCGGCGGTGGAGGCGCTCGGACTGAATCCCCCGGAAATCGAAATTCCCGCCACGAACGAGAGTCCCGCAGCGCCCATCAAAGCCCTGTGGCGCGTGCCGGCCGCGAAAGACGCGGACCGTTGTCCGAAGCAGTTCATCGACTTCCAGAACGATACCACCGTGGCCGACATCCGCCTTGCCGTGCGGGAAGGCTATCGCAATGTGGAACACGTCAAGCGCTACACCGCGCTCGGCTTCGGCACCGACCAGGGCAAGCTCGGCAATATCAACGGCATGGCGGTGCTGGCCGAGACGCTCGGCAAGCCGATTCCGGAAGTGGGCACGACGACTTTCCGCCCGGCCTACACGCCGGTGCGTTTCGGCGCGGGCGCCGGGGAAAGCGTGGGCGCACTCTACGACCCCGTGCGCAAGACCGCCCTGCACCAATGGCACGAAGCCGCCGGCGCGCCCATGGAAGTCGTCGGCCAATGGCATCGCCCCCGGTATTTCCCCCGGAACGGCGAGGACCTTCACGCCGCCGTGGCGCGGGAATGTCTCGCGGTGCGCAATTCGGTGGGAATCATGGACGCTTCCACCCTGGGCAAGATCGACGTTCGGGGCCCGGATGCGGTGAATTTTCTCGAGCGCGTCTACACCCACAATGTGGACCGCATGAAACCTGGCCGCTGCGCCTACGGAATCCTGCTCGGCGAGGACGGCATGGTCATGGACGACGGTGTCATGGCGCGGCTGGCCGAAGACCGCTTCTATCTCACGACAACCACCGGCGGCGCGGCCCAGGTGCTGGACTGGCTGGAAAAATGGCTGCAGACCGAGTGGCCGGAACTCGAGGTCTGGCTGACTTCCCTCACCGAGCAGTTTTCCACCCTGGCGGTGGCCGGGCCGAACAGCCGCGCACTGCTGGAAAAACTCGGCTGCGACATCCCCCTCGACCGTGAGTCCTTCCCCTTCATGCACGTCAGGACAGCCAACCTCGCCGGAATGCCCGTGAGCCTGTTCCGCGTCAGTTTTTCCGGCGAGCTTGCCTTTGAGATCAATATCGCCAGCGGTCTCGCCCCGGACCTGTGGCGCAAGCTCATGGATGTGGGCCGGGAATTTGAGCTAACGCCCTACGGCACCGAGACCATGCACGTGCTGCGGGCGGAAAAGGGCTTCGTCATCGTCGGCCAGGATACCGACGGCTCGGTCACGCCCGTGGACCTGGGCATGAACTGGCTGCTTTCCAAGGAAAAGGATTTTCTCGGCAAGCGTTCCCTGGCGCGCCCGGACTGCCTGCGGGCAGACCGCAAGCAACTGGTGGGTCTGTTGTCCCGCGCCGGTTGCACGGTGATTCCGGAAGGCGCCCAGCTCATCGAGCGAACCGGCCAGCGCGCGCCGGTTCCCATGTGCGGCCATGTTACTTCGAGCTACCACAGCGCCAGCCTCGGCCACCCCATCGCCCTGGCCTTGGTGGCGGGCGGTCGGGGGCGCAGGGGCGAAACCCTCTTCGCCGCTCCGCCCGGACGCGAGCCGATAGCGGTGGAAATCGTTTCGCCAGCTTTTTACGACCCGAAGGGAGGCAGGCAGCATGTCTGAGCGGATTGCGCGCCCCCACGGCCTGGAAGCCTTTTTCGGCGCGGCGGAATCCGCGTCCCGCGACGGCGTGGAAATCGCCTTGCTCAAGAACCGCGGCTTCCTGAACCTCCGGCTCGACCCGCGCCGGGAACGGACGGTCAAGGCCGCCGAAGAAGTTTTGGGTCAGGATTTGCCGCTGGCGGCGAATTCGTTCAGCGGCGGCAAGCGGCGGGTCTACTGGCTTGGCCCCGATGAATGGCTGCTGGAAACCGGCGCCGAAGAGGCCGGCGCGCTTCGCGGCGAACTCGAAGCGGCGCTTGCCGGACACCACGCCGCGGTCAACGATGTCAGCGGCGGACAGGCAACCTTGCGCCTGGGAGGCCCCGAAGCGCGCACAATGTTGTCCAAGGGCTGCACTCTCGACCTGCATCCCCGGGAATTCGCCCCCGGACAATGCGCCCGCACCGGTCTCGCCAGGGCCACGGTGCTGCTGGCCTGCATCGACGAGGCGCCCACATTCACCCTGATCGTCGCCAGAAGCTTCGCCGACTACCTCTGCCGCTGGTTGGCAAACGCCGCACGCCCCTGACCCGGCGCGATCAATCCAGCACTTCCCAGCGCCCGGCTTTCGTCGACCCGAGCCGCTGTATCCGCCCCGCCTTGCGCAGCCGGTCAAGGTGATACTTCACGCCATCTGGCGTAATACCGAGTTCCGCCGCCAGGGACTCCCGGGTCGCGGTCGAGTCCATTCGCAAAATTTCAATCAACTTTTCCTGGGTAGTAGTGTCGATTTTCTGGATAGTTTCTTGGGTAGCAGAATCGTTTTCTTGGGTAGTGGGGCGACCTTCCCGGGTGGTTTCTTGGGTAGTGGAATCGTTTTCTTGGGTAGTGTCGTTACCTTCCAGAGTAGTTTCTTGGGTAGTAGTGCCGTTTTCTTGGGTAGTGGGGCGACCTTCCCGGATGGTTTCTTGGGTAGTGGAATCGTTTTCTTGGGTAGTCGAAACTGTCTTGACTCCCGCGGGAAAAACGATCCGGACGAAATTTTCCGTAAATTGGAAGCATTCCGGCGAGTAGGCCCGCAGAATCCGGGGAATGCCGGAGCCCAGATGTTCCACCATGTCCAGGTCGCGGAAAACCCGCATCAGCTCCTTGTTCACCGGCATGGAATAACCATCCAGAAACTCCTGCTCGGAAAGCCCCCGGGGGATTCCGCCGGTTGACGTGATCTCCAGGCGGTCGGCAAACAGTTCGACTTTGGGAGAGCCGTCGTAGCTGTAGTCATTATGGACAATGGCGTTGATTACCGCCTCGCGAATGGCGACCGGATCAAAATTCTTCCGATCTTCCCGCTGCCGGGGCGTGATCCGGGACAATGTGCGATTCTCCACCTCCAGTCGATCAAGCAACTGGTTGGCTGCCTTGACCAGACAACAGTTCCCGAATTCTTCGTTCTCGGTCAAGCCGACCCGATCGACCCCGGAATACTTGGCGAACCGGATGGAAACGCTATTGGCGTCAGCCAGCAGGAACGCGGCCAGATTGAACGAACCATCCTCCCGTTCGAGCTCCAGATTCCTGGTGAAGAGTGGACCGGGTTGCAATCCCGCCCCCTGATAGTAAATCTGCAACTGGGTGAAACGCAGGTTTTGTCGAGGCGACGCGATCAGCCCCAGGGAGTTCCGGGTGCGGGACGCGAACAGTTCGTCAATCTGCCGCGCGGTCATGGGGTCCGTGGCGCTGCCCACACGAAGGAAACAGCCACGGGGACTCATGCCGAGCTTGCGAAGATAGTAGGGCTTCTCCTTGCCCCCGGCCACGACGAGCCTGATCCAGTTCTTGTCGCCTTCCTCCTCCAGAAGCACATCGAACAGGCCCATGCACGACGGCTGGATATTATGCTTGAGCCGATCCTTGATCCTGAGTTGATCGTCATGGGCATTCGACAACCCGACGACAGTCCCATCGTCGTCAACCCCGACCCGGATATGCCCACCGTCCCGGGAATTGAGAAAGCCAACCACTTCGCGCTCCAGCGAATCGGTCAGTTCACGCTTGAATTCAAGATGCTGGGATTCGAGAGGCATGTGTGAAACCGGTAACGCCGGAACTGACGCGGAATTGTAACCGATTGCCTGCCCCGCTCTTCCGGGTGGCTGGCGATTGCCATTCTCCGCCGCGCGCCGGGACCTGGACCGCGACCGGGCGGCAATTCTCATTATGGCAATGGGCGCGCCCACGGTCAGTCATCCTGCGCGCAGTCGCAGGATATCATCGGGTGGACACTGCAAGAGATTCTGCGACTGCGCTTCGCTCCGCGCAGAATGACGGCGGGGGGCTTGCGCTTCGCGCAGAATGACAAGAGGGGCGAAGCGCCAAATGAAAATTGCTGGCGACCGGGTCGGCGTCTGGACATTTTCCCGCGGATGGATAACAATCGGACTCTCTTCCCGGGGGGTCGGGCCGATAGCAAGTTCATAACAAATAGATGGGTGGATGCCCCGTCTCGCAATGAAAACCTCGATTGATCGACTCGCGCTGTTTTCCTTCGCCCTGCTGGCGGCCTTGTGGGCGCTCGCCCAGACTTCGACCGACTCCGCCAATCGGGAGCATGTGATTCCCCTGGTGGCCGACGGCGAAGGCATCCGTTCCCGCCTGTTTGTGGGCAACGCTTCCGGCGCCGTCAACCAGTGTTCGATGGAACTCGTCGGCGCGGGTCTCGACATGGCCCGTTTCGGGGAGCATGCCGCCGTCGCGCCCAATGGCGGATTCGCCACCATCGACCTGAGCGCCCCGGACGCCGCGGTCAATCTGACCAGTTTCGGCGGGGGAACCTTCGTAACCGGCTACGCGAAACTTTCCTGCGCCGGCCCCGCGGTGGCGCGCCTGCGGCTGAGTTCCGGAGCCGGCGGCGCGGCGGTTTCCCTGGCGACCATCGAATCCGCGCCTTCGGGCGCCGATTTTGCCTTGCCCGTGGCGCCGGGACCCGGCTCCCTCGGTCTCGCGCTGGCCAATGACAGTCATGTCACCGCTTCCTGCGGCATCGTCCTGCGGGATGGCTCCGCCCATCCGGTGGCCGAAGGCGCCTGGCATATTCCGCCGCAAGGCTCGGACATCCGTTTTCTGGACGATATCGTGCGCGTCCCGTCCGGATTTTCCGGAGGC
>JAJDSZ010000075.1 GCA_022827425.1 Pseudomonadales bacterium
TATAGAGTTTCCGCGTGCGATTCCTGGCCGGATCGCACGGCATGGCAGTATCGTTACAGGGGATCTGAAATGAAAAACATCAAACAACTCACGGCAGTTCCAGCCTTGATCGGATTTTCGCTTGCCGCCGCCACGGCGCTGTCCCAGGACGCGGGCAGGCCCGATCTCGAAGGCATCTGGACCAATGCCTCGCGTACGCCGCTATCGCGGCCACAGGGAATCGACCGGCTCGTCGTCTCCGCCGAGGAAGCCAGCCGAATCGTCGCCGAAATGGCCATCGCCGGGATTTCCGCGGAGAATGTCGAGGCCGGCCCGGCAATCGATCCGGAAACCGGAGCGCCGCCGGCCGGCGCCCAGGATTTCGGCCTGCGCGGCTACAACCTGTTCTGGGTGGATCCCGGCTCGACCCTGGCCTATGTCAAGGGCGAATTCCGCACCTCGCTGGTCGTCGATCCCCCCAGCGGGCGCATACCCCGGCTCGAAGTTCCCCTCGTCGACCTGGGCCAGAACAATTACGGCTACCGTTATCTGACCGGCATCGGCGACGCCAGCGGGCCGGAAGCGATTCCCATATCCGAGCGCTGCCTGATCGGCTTCGGCAATACCGCGGGCCCCGGCATGATGGGCACCTTGTACAACAGCAGCTACCAGTTCGTGCAGACCGACGACTACGTCGTCATCTCGGTGGAAATGGCGCACGACGCCCGCATCGTGCCGATTTTCGACTCGGCGGACGAGGCGCAAGGCAATCTGCGTCCGGCTTCGCACAAGCCCTGGTTCGGCGATTCCCGCGGCTGGTACGAAGGCGATTCGCTGGTCATCGAGACCGTCAACATCAACGATTTGCAGATCAGCGAAAGCTCGGTGCCGATCTCGAGCGACGGCCGCATCATCGAGCGCTTCACGCGCTATTCCGACACCGAGATCGTATACACCTTCACCGTCGAGGACGACAATCTCTACAGTCAGCCCTGGACCGCCGAGTTGAGCTATCACGCCATGGAAGGGAACCTGTACGAGTACGCCTGCCACGAAGGCAACTATTCCATGGCCGGCATTCTGGCGGGCGCCCGCATCCAGGAAGTCGAGGCCGAGCTGGGCACGGGCTCGGAAGAGTAAGGACAGGCAAAGAGGCCTCATGACCGCGGTTAAGCAACAGACCAACGGCCTGATCGACAAGTTCGGCCGGCGAGTGGACTATATCCGCCTGTCGGTGACGGATCGCTGTGATTTTCGCTGCGTCTATTGCATGACCGAGGAAATGAGATTCGTCCCGCGGCATCAGGTGCTGACTCTGGAAGAGCTGTATGCCGTCGCCCGGGCCTTCACCGAGCTTGGCGTCCGGCGCATCCGCCTCACCGGCGGCGAGCCGCTGGTGCGCTCCAATGTCATGCATCTCATTGAGCGCCTCGGCAAGTTGCCGGGGCTCGATGAACTGCTGCTCACCACCAACGGCAATCAGCTTGCAAAGCACGCCGGGGCCTTGCGGGCGGCGGGGGTGAACCGCATCAATATCAGCCTCGACAGCCTGGACGCCGGGCGGTTCCGCCGCATCTCCCGGGTGGGCAAACTCGAACGGGTGCTAGCGGGAATCGCCGCCGCGGTGGATGCGGGCTTTGACCGCCTGCGAATCAACTCGGTGATCATGCGGGGCTACAACGAGGACGAAGTGCTGCCGCTGGTGGATTACGCCCTTGAGCGCGATATCGATATCGCCTTTATCGAGGAAATGCCGCTTGGCGAAGCCTCGGACCATGCCCGGGAAGACACCACCTGCAGCAACGCCTGGGTGCGGGAACAGATCGAAAGCCGCTATCCGCTGCTCGACAGCGCGGTCAAGACCGCCGGGCCTTCGCGCTATGTCCAGGTCATCGGCAGAAAATCCCGCATCGGATTCATCTCCCCGGTGACCCATAACTTCTGCGCCGATTGCAATCGGGTGCGGGTAACCGTGGAAGGCCGGCTGCTGCTCTGCCTCGGCAACGAACACTCCATGGATCTGCGGGCGGTTTTGCGGGATTCCGGCAAGAATCGCGAAGACCTCAAGGACGCCATCGTTGCCGCCATGGACCTCAAGCCCGAGCGTCATTATTTCTATGACAGGGACCACGCCCAGCCGGTGCGACTGATGAACATGACCGGCGGATAGGATTGATGGCGGCGCAAACTCCACTGAATATCGCCGTGGTGACGGTTTCCGACACCCGCAACCGGGAAACCGACACTTCCGGCGCCCTGCTTGCCGACCGGCTCGTGGGAGATGGGCACCGGTTGCATTCGCGGCATATCGTCAGAGACGATGTTTATCAGTTGCGCGCGCTGGTCTCGAATCTCATCGCTGACCCGGAAGTCCGGGCCATACTCACCACCGGCGGCACCGGTTTCACTGTCCGGGACAATACCCGCAAGGCCATCACGCCGCTGTTCGACGTGGAAATCGAGGGATTCGGCGAGTTGTTCAGGCAAATTTCATTTACCGAAATCGGCACATCCACGGTGCAGTCCAGGGCCTTCGGCGGGTTGGCCAACAGCACGGCGATATTCTGCCTGCCAGGCTCCACCGGCGCCTGCCGCACCGGGTGGGACCAGATCATCCGGAAACAACTCGACAGCGCCCACAAACCCTGCAATTTTGCCGAAAGAATCCAGAAGTCCTGATTTCGCAGGAAAAGCGGGGTTTTGCGCGTTCAAGGCGAAAACCTGGAGACTCAAGGCAAAAAAATGCCGGGCCGCGATTGGCCCGGCAAAGGGCAAAAAGAAGGACTTGAGGAAAGCCCTTCCACAGGAGAATCAGACCGTAGCAAAGACGTTCGGCGACGGAAGGGCCAGGGTGGCCGCGACCTGCGCCGGACTGACAACGATAGCCTCCAAAATCGACGGGAATTTGCCCGTTACATCGCGTATTGTTGTTCTCCCTTATCGGTCCCCCAAACTGAGAATGCTGGATGCTTCCTCAAAACGTTCCGAATGGTAACACATATTTTGGAAAAAGTAACACTATTTTGGTTTTTGGTAACAATTTTCCCGGAGCAGCCATGCGAATCATGACTTTCAACTGCAATGGAATCCGCGCCGCCGAGCGCAAGGGCTTTTTCCACTGGCTTGCCCGGCAGGATGTGGACCTCGTCTGCCTGCAGGAAACCAAGGCTCAGGAGTCGCAACTGATCGAACTGGAAAACAAGGCGGGCCAACCGGTCTTCCATCCCTCAGGCTTCCATTGCCATTACTTCGACGCGGAAAAGAAGGGCTATTCCGGCACGGCGATTTTCAGCCGCCGGAAGCCGCTGGCGGTGCGGCGGGGTTTTGGCCTTGCCATGGCCGACAGCGAAGGGCGATTCCTGCAGGCCGATTTTACGGGACTCAGCGTTGTTTCGCTGTATCTGCCATCGGGCTCCGCCGGCGAGGAGCGGCAGCAGCGCAAGTTCGCCTTCATGGACGCATTCATGGCCCATCTGCGGGAGATGCGAAGCCATGACCGGGAATACATCATCTGCGGCGACTGGAACATCTGCCACCGCGAAATCGACCTGAAAAACTGGCGTTCGAACCAGAAAAACTCCGGCTTTCTGCCGGAAGAGCGCGCCTGGCTCGATGAACTCTACGATGAAGTGGGCTACGCCGACGCCTTCCGCCTGGTGAACCAGAGCGAAGAACAATACACCTGGTGGTCCCAGCGCGGCGCCGCCAGGGCGAAGAATGTGGGCTGGCGGCTGGATTTGCAGGTTATCACCCCGGGTCTCGCGCAAAGCGTGCAATCCGCCGGAATTGTTAACGGCATCGCCAACCCGGGGGAGAATTTTTCCGATCACGCGCCCCTGACCCTGGAATACGATCTGGAGATGGACTGAAAGCCATGTGGAACAGACCGAGATATCTCATTACTGGCCTGCTGCTCGCCGGCGCCTTCGGATTCAGCGTGGCGGCTTCCGCCCAGGGGCTGTTTGCGCTAATCGATACCAGCAAGGGGGTGATGCGGGTCGAACTGAATCATCGCGCGGCGCCCACCACCGTGGCCAACTTCGCCAATCTCGCGCTGCGCGGCTTTTATGACGGCCTCAGTTTCCACCGCGTCGAGCGCAATTTCATGGCCCAGGGCGGCGACCCGCTCGGCACCGGCATGGGCGGCCCGGGTTACCGCTTTGCCGGCGAATTGATTCTGAAGCACAACCAGCCCGGGATACTCTCCATGGCCAATTCCGGCCCGGGAACCGACGGCAGCCAGTTTTTCCTCACCCATGTGGCGACGCCGCATCTGGACAGTCTCCATTCGGTTTTCGGCAGGGTGGTGGAAGGGCTCGCGGTGGTGCGGCAGATCGCCCGCCGGGATCGGATCAACTCCATAACCATCGAGGGCGACCCGGCGCCGGTTTTTCGCCGCAGACAGGAGCAGCTTGCGGAATGGAACGCGATTCTCGACCGGGAGTTTCCGGATTTGAGGCCGGCGCCCGAGTTTTAGGCGCACTTCAGCTATTCTGATTCGCCGCCGCCGGCGGTCTCGGCCTGTTCCGGCGCTTCAATATGCTTTGCCAGAAAAGGCATCTGGCCGAAGATGAAGACCGCGGTAATGATCAGGTTGCCGAAGACCTTGAACTGGATCCACGCCGCTTCGCTCAGGCCGAAAGCCACCGCGAGATTGATTGCGCCAAGCAACACGAAATACACGATCCAGACATTGTTGAGCCTGAGCCACAACTCCCGCGGCATGTTTACCGCATGGCCCAGCATGTGCTGCAGCGCCGGCTTGGCGCCGATATAGCGCGAGCCCAGGAAAATCGCCGCGAAAATCCAGTTGACCAGCGGCGCCTTCCACTTGAGGAAATTCACGTCGCGCAGGAGAAACGTGGGAATGCAGAAGACCACCACGGCGGCCAGGGTGATCCATTCGAACTTGTCGAGGCGCCTGTAGGCCAGAAACAGCCCGCCATAGACGAGCACCGAAGTCAGCAGCAGCACTTCGGCGGCGCTGTAGATGCCGCCCACGCTGTGTTCGAAGCCGGCGATGTTTACCGGCCTCTCGCCCATGGCCCAGATGAAAAAGAAGGCCAGCAGGGGAAGGTAACTTACAAGTTGTTTCATGGTTCTTGTTGTTTCCTGGTTCCCGGCTCAGGAATCCGGACTCTTGCTCCGGGGCGCCCGGGGCGGCGGCAGGCGGCTGAGTATATCGCGAATATTGCCATCAACGCGCGTCATGAACTCACGAAACTGTTCCCGGTCGCTGTTGACATTGGCGTACCACTTCACCAGATGGATCGCAAAGCCGATGCCCGCAATCCACAACACAGCCTGGCCGCTATTGACTAACGCAGTAATCGCGTCCATGTCCCTCTCCTTGTATCCACGAAAAGCCGCGCCTCCATCACGACGCAATTGCCCCACCCCGCAACAGGCGATGTCGCGGTGAGTTGAGAGCCTCCCGGCGGCGGCGGGTCGGAGTCGCGACTGGTCGCGGCTCTTGTCCAACCCGCTTGCCTTGCGCGGGCGTTCCGTGTACATTCCCCAACCAATTTTTGGCATCGCCAACTCTGAATTTCCGAGACCTGCCACCCATTCCGAACCATGAGCGAACTGGCGCCTTTTTTCATTTATGCCGCCGCCGTGCTGGCGATTGTCGGCGTCATGCTCGGCCTGTCGTTTGTTCTTGGCCAGAGCGCTGCCAGAAAATACACCGGGACGCCTTTTGAATCGGGCATCATTTCGGTGGGTTCGGCCCAGTTCCGCACCTCCGTGCATTTCTATCTGCCGGCGATCCTGTTCATCATTTTCGATCTCGAAGTGGTATTTCTTTTCGCCTGGGCAGTGGGCGTGCGGGAAACCGGCTGGGTGGGCTTTATCGAGATTACGGTGTTTATCGGGATTCTGCTTGCGGCGCTGTTCTATCTCTGGCGCGTGGGGGCGCTGGACTGGCGCACGGAAATCCAGCGGCGCGAGCTGCGCGAATTGCGTGGCGGCGGCGGCGTGGTGAACCGCAGGGAGTTCGAGCTTTGAGCTGGCAATTGCAGAAAGCCGAAGAGGCGGCCTCGGGCCAGCCCGGAGGGTCAAGTATCGACGAATTCCTGCGCCGCAATGTGGTCATGGCCAATCTGGAGGACATGATCGCCTGGGGCCGCAAGAATTCCATCTGGCCCTTCAATTTCGGCCTGTCCTGCTGTTATGTGGAAATGGCCACCGCCTTCACCGCCCGCCACGATCTTGCCCGTTTCGGCGCCGAAGTCATCCGCGGCACGCCGCGGCAGGCGGACATGATTGTCATCGCCGGCACGGTGTTCCGCAAGATGGCGCCGGTTGTGCGCCTGCTCCATGACCAGATGCTCGAACCCAAATGGGTGATCAGCATGGGTTCCTGCGCCAACTCCGGCGGCATGTACGACATTTATTCGGTGGTGCAGGGGGTGGACAAGTTTTTGCCGGTGGATGTGTACGTTTCCGGCTGTCCGCCTCGCCCGGAGGCCCTGCTGCAGGGGCTGATCCTGCTGCAGGAACAGGTGGGCAAGCAGCGCCGGCCCCTGAGTTGGGCCATCAACGACCAGGGCGTCATCCAGAAGAAGCCGAGAACCGTGCAGCGCGAATTCCGTCAGGCCGAGCGTATCGCGGCCACGGAATTGCGCTCGCCGGATCGCGTCTGAAACGGCTCGGGGAACTTGCATCCATATGTCAGTCGCAGTCGCCGCCAGCTCGAAACAGGATGTTTCCAGCCGCATTCCCCCCGGATTACGGGCAAAATTCGCCGGTCGCATCGTTGCGGAACAGTTCACTTGCGACGGCATCCCCACAGTCTGGGTTGACCGGGCCGATGTGGTGGAATTTCTGCGCGAACTGCGCGATGGCGAAAAACCCCGCTTCGAGATGCTGTTCGACCTGACCGCGATCGACGAGCGCCTGCGAACCCGCCGGGAAGGCCAGCCCGCCAGCGAATTCACCGTGGTCTACCACCTGATGTCGTTTTCCGGCAACTGCGATTTCCGAGTCAAGGTGGCGCTGTTCGATGCCGACCTCGGCGTGCCCACGGCGACCGGCCTGTGGCCCGCCGCCAACTGGTACGAACGCGAAGTCTGGGACATGTTCGGCATCGATTTCGCCGGCCATCCCAATCTGTTCCGGCTGATCCTGCCGCCCACCTGGGAAGGTCATCCCCTGCGCAAGGAGCACCCCGCAAGGGCCACGGAAATGGATCCGTATTCCCTGGATGACGATCAGGCCGCCTACGAGCAGGGCGCGTTGCTGTTCAACCCCGAGCAATGGGGCATGCAACGCAAGTCGGAAAACTCCGAGTTCATGTTCCTCAACCTGGGCCCCAATCATCCCAGCGTACACGGCGCCTTCCGCATCGCCCTGCAACTCGATGGCGAGACCCTCATCGATGCCGTGCCCGACATCGGCTACCACCACCGCGGCGCGGAAAAAATGGCGGAACGCCAGTCCTGGCATACCTTCATTCCCTACACCGACCGCATCGACTATCTCGGCGGGGTGATGAACAACCTGCCCTATGTGATGGCGGTGGAGAAAATGGCGGGCATCGAAGTGCCCGAGCGGGCGAAGGTGATCCGCGTCATGCTCGCCGAGATGTTCCGGCTTTGCAGCCATCTGCTGTTCTACGGCACCTTCGCCCAGGACGTGGGCCAGCTTTCGCCGATCTTCTACATGTTCGTGGAGCGCGAGCGCATATTCAATATCATCGAATCGATCTGCGGCGCGCGGATGCATCCGGGCTGGTTCCGGATAGGCGGCGTGGCCCAGGACCTGCCCGAAGGCTGGGACATGAGAGTGCGCGAACTGCTGGAATTCATGCCGCCGCGAATCGACGAATATGACGCCATGGTGCTTGACAATGGCGTGCTCAAGCGCCGCACCCAGGGAATCGGCGTCTACGATACGCAGGAAGCCTTTGATTGGGGCGTTACCGGCGCCGGATTGCGCGCCACCGGCCTGGAATGGGACTTCCGCAAGCAGCGCCCATATGCCGGCTACGACAATTTCGAGTTCGATGTGCCCATCGCCGTCAACGGCGATTGCTACGACCGCTGCGCGGTGCGGGTGGAGGAAATGCGGCAAAGCCTGAGGATAATCAAGCAATGTCTTGACAATATGCCGGGTGGGCCGTACAAGTCCGAACATCCCTTGACCACGCCGCCGCGCAAGAAGGAAACCCTGCGCGACATCGAAACCCTCATCAACCACTTTCTCAGCGTGAGCTGGGGACCCGTTGTGCCGCCGGAAGAGGCCACCGTGGCCATCGAAGCGACCAAGGGCATCAACAGTTACTACCTGGTGAGCGACGGCAGCGGCGGTTCCTATCGCACCCGCATCCGCACCCCCTCTTTCGCCCATTTGCAGATGATTCCCCATATCAGCAATGGCTTCATGGTGGCGGATCTGATCGCGATCATCGCCAGCATCGATTTTGTCATGGCCGATGTGGATCGGTAGGGAACAGGGCGTGAACACAGCGGACAATCAGCTCATCGCCTCCACCACCGTAGCGGCGGGCTACCTGCGCGAGGCGGAAATCGCCGAAATCGAGCACGAGCGGACGCTGTATCCCGACGCCCGCGCCGTGGGGCTGGAAGCGCTCAAGATCGTGCAGAAGCACCGGGGCTGGGTTTCCGACGAATCCCTGCGGGCGGTGGCGGAGTATCTGCGATTGCCCATCGCCGAACTCGAAGGAGTGGCGACCTTTTTCAACCTGATTTATCGCCGGCCCGTGGGCAGGCACGTCATTCTGCATTGCAACAGCGTCAGTTGCTGGATCATGGGCTGCGAACAGGTGAAGGACAGGATTGCCGACGAACTCGGTATCGATTTTGGCGAAACCACCGCCGACGGAGACTTCACCCTGATCCCCGTGCCCTGCCTTGGCGACTGTGACCGGGCGCCGGTGATGATGGTGGGCTCCGACCAGCACCGCAATCTCGACCGGGCCGACCTCGGCGCGATTTTCGCCCAATACCGGAAAGGGACGGAATAAGGTGGTCAGCAATCCACTCACCCGGAACATCGACCTGTCGCGGCAGCCTTTCGACCTCGCCGCCTATGAGGCCGTGGACGGTTATCGCGGCCTGCGCGAAATCGCCCGGGGGCTGGAGCCTTCGGATGTGCTCGACAAGGTCAGGGATTCGGGCCTCAAGGGCCGCGGCGGCGCCGGCTTTCCCACCGGGCTGAAATGGAGTTTCGTCCCCATGGGAGACGATGCGCCAAAGCAGAAATACTTCGTCGTCAATGCGGATGAAATGGAGCCGGGCACTTTCAAGGATCGCCTGCTCATGGAAGGCGACCCGCACCTGCTCATCGACGGCATGATCATCGCCTCCTACGCCATCCAGGCGAATACCGCCTATATCTTCCTTCGCGGCGAGTACACCGAATCCGAACGCATCCTGCGCAAGGCCCTGGCGGAAGCCCACGAACGGGGCTATCTCGGAAACAACATTCTCGACACCGGTTTCGATCTCGACATCATTCTCCACACCAGCGCCGGCCGCTATATCTGCGGCGAGGAAACCGCCCTGCTCAATGCCCTGGAAGGCAGGCGCGCCAATCCCCGGGCCAAGCCGCCCTTTCCCCAGGTCAGCGGGCTGTGGGGCAAGCCCACCATCGTCAATAACGTGGAAACCATATGCAACCTGCCGGGGATCATGGCCTGGGGCAACGACTGGTACCGCGGTCTCACCAAGGGCAATGACCACGGCACCAAACTGTTCGGCGTCAGCGGCAAGGTGCGCAGCCCGGGCTGCTGGGAGTTGCCCCTGGGCACGCCGATCCGGGAACTGATGGAAGTCTATGCCGGCGGCATGCGCGACGGACTCGAACTCAAGGGCTTTCTGCCAGGCGGCGGCTCCACGGATTTCATGCTGCCCGAGCATCTCGACCTCAATCTGGACTATGACGATATCGCCGGCGCGGGCAGCAGGCTGGCGACCGGCACCATGATCGTGCTCGACAACCAGACCTGCCCGGTGGGCATGATCGGCAACCTGATGACGTTTTTCTCCCACGAATCCTGCGGCTACTGCACGCCCTGCCGCGACGGCCTGCCCTGGGTCGATGAAATCTTCCGGGCGTTCGAGGCGGGGAAGGGCAGCCACCGGGATCTGGCGATTCTCGAGGAACACGTGGATTACCTGGGCCCGGGCAAGACCTTCTGCGCCCTGGCCCCCGGCGCCACCGCGCCGCTGGGCAGCGGCCTGCGCTATTTTCGCGAGGATTTTGAACGCCATATCAGCGAACAACGCTGCCCCTATCGGCAATGACGATAATGACTGAAAAGACGAAAGTGGAAATCATCATCGACGATGTCGCCTACCAGGTGAACGCCGACAGCAACCTGTTGCAGGAATGCCTGTCCCTGGGGCTGGACCTGCCGTATTTCTGCTGGCATCCCTGCATGGGTTCCGTGGGCGCCTGCCGCCAGTGCGCGGTGAAACAATACCGCAACGAAGATGACCGGGACGGCCTGCTCACCATGGCCTGCATGACGCCGGTCCAGCCCGGCGCGAGAATCTCCATTGCCGACCCGCAGGCGGTGGATTTCCGCGCCGGGGTCATCGAAAGCCTGATGATCAGCCATCCACACGATTGTCCGGTCTGCGAGGAGGGCGGCGAATGTCACCTGCAGGACATGACATTGATGTCGGGCCACAATTACCGCCGCTACGACAAGAAGAAAGTCACCCACCGCAACCAGTATCTCGGCCCCTTCATCAATCACGAGATGAACCGCTGCATCACCTGCTACCGCTGCGTGCGCTTCTATTCCGAATACGCCGGCGGGGTTGATCTCGCGGCCCAGGCGGCGCACCACCACACCTATTTCGGCCGCCACGAGGAAGGCGCCCTGGAAAGCGAGTTCAGCGGAAACCTGGTCGAGGTTTGTCCCACCGGAGTTTTTACCGACAGGGTTTTCAGCGAAAACTACACGCGCAAATGGGATTTGCAGACCGCGCCCTCGATCTGCACCGGCTGCGGTGTGGGCTGCAATACCGCGCCCGGCGAGCGCTATGGCGAACTGCGCCGCATTGTCAATCGCTACCACGGCGAATTGAACGGCTACTTCATCTGCGACCGGGGCAGGTTCGGCACGGGCTACGTGAACCATGCCGAGCGTCTGCAACAGCCCCGGGACGGCGAAGGCAATGCGCTAACGGCCGATGCGGCGGCGGCGCGGTTGCGGGAAATCGCCGGCAGGGCCATCGCCATCGGCTCGCCCCGGGCGGGCAATGAGGCCAATCACGCCCTGCGCAAGCTCGTGGGCGAGGCGAACTTTCATGCGGGATTCTCCGCCGCGGAACAGGCCTGCATGGATGAAATCGCCGCACTCGCGGCGGACCCGGCCTTTCACAATCCTTCGATCCGGGAAATCGAACAGGCCGATGCCGTGCTAGTCCTCGGCGAGGACGTGACCAACACCGCGCCGAGAATCGCCCTGGCCCTGCGCCAATCGGTTCGCAACCGGGCTTTTGAACTGGCGGATTCGGCGAGAATTCCCCACTGGCAGGATGCCGCCGTGCGCGAAATCGCCCAGCACGAACGCAGCCCCCTGTACCTGTTCGCCAGTGGCGCAACCCGGCTCGATGACGTCGCCGAAGCCGGCGTCATCGATACGCCTTCTGGCCTGGCCCGGAACGCATTCGCCCTGGCGCACCGGATTCACGCCGATGCGCCGGCGCCGAGCGGCGATGAAGAGGAAAATGCGGCGCGGCTTGCAAAGATTGCCGAACAACTGTCCGCGGCAAGAAGGCCATTGATCGTTGCCGGCGCCGGCAGCGGCCATGCGGATCTTATCCGGGCCGCCGGCAATATCGCCCGGGCGCTGCACAAACGGCGAGGCAATGGCGAGCGGAAGCCGGTGGACCTTTGCCTGCTTGCCGGGGAAGTCAACAGCCTGGGACTGCATCTGCTGGCCAGTCCGGAAAACAGTCTCGCCGCGGCGCTGGACAAACTGGCCAATGGCGGGGCGGAAAACCTCATCGTGCTGGAAAACGATCTCTACCGCCGCGCTTCCCATGCCTTGGTGGACGCCGCCCTGAACGCCGCCAAAACCACCGTGGCGCTGGACCTGCTGCCCAATCGCACCACGGCCAAAGCGGATCTGGTCCTGCCGGTTACCGCCTTCTCCGAGCAACAGGCGACTTATGTGAACTACGAGGGCAGGGCGCAACTCGCCTGGCAGGTGCACCGCAATCACAGCGCGGCGCGACCGGCCTGGCAGTGGACCGGAGATTTCGCCCATTTCCGCGAGGCCCTGACCGACTGCGCCGCCAGCGCGCCGGCCATGGCGAGGCTGGCGGAAGTGTTGCCGGATACCTCCCATTTGCCCGGTGGCAGCAAGCTGCCGAGGCAGCCGGAACGCTACAGCGGCAGGACCGCCATGAAGGCCAATCTCGATGTGCACGAGCCAAAACAGGCACAGGACCCGGATTCGGCGCTGGCCTTTTCCATGGAAGGCGTTCCCGTGCGGCGCGACGCAACCCTGCTCGCCTCGCCCTGGGCGCCCCAGTGGAACTCCAATCAGAGCATCAGCAAGTTTCAGGACGAGATCAACGGGCCGCTCCGCCATGGCCATGGCGGCGCCTTGCTGCTTGAACGCGGCACAGGCGGCGCCGGTTTCTACCCGGTTCCAAACGCGGGCGGGGCCACCGGAATTGAACTGACGCCGGCGCGGCAGATTTTCGGCAGCGAGGAACTCAGCGCCCGCAGCGAAGCGATCCGCAAGCGCATGACCGACGCCTATGTGGCGATTTCCCCCGAGCTTGCCGCCGAGCATGGCCTTTCCCATGGCGCAGCCGTGAGCGTACAGGGAGAAGACGCCAGCGTGACCGTGCTGGCCTGCGTCCGCGGCAGCATGCCTTCCGGCGTCGCCGCCCTGCATGCCAGCGACCGGGAAATCGATTTCCATGGGCTTGGCGCCCGGGTCAGTCTGGCGCCGGCCGCCGGGGATACGCCCGCCGCGAGGGCGCTTGACCGCGGCCTTGGCGAGTTGATCGTTTCCGACCTGGCGCGGGGGGACTAGGGCGTGTCCAGTTTCGCAGTGGGGTCCGGCCTGAGTATCGCCAGCATTCTGCTGGCGGTGATCGTACTTGCCGCCATGCTGATCTGGGTCGAGCGGCGCCTGCTCGGCTTCTGGCAGGAAAGGCTCGGGCCCAACCGGGTTGGCTGGTTCGGCATCCTCCAGGTGGTCGCCGACATGATCAAGATATTCACCAAGGAAGACTGGGTGCCGCCATTCGCCGACCGGCTCAGTTTCGTGCTCGCTCCCGCCATCATCATGGTGGTGGTGCTGATGAGTTTCGCGGTGATTCCCTTCACGCCGGAAATCGGCGTTATCGATTCCAATATCGGTGTGCTGTTCGTGCTCGCCATGGCTTCCCTCGGCGCCTACAGCGTCATGCTTGGCGGGCTTTCCTCGAACAACAAGTACGCCCTGCTCGGCAGCCTGCGGGCGGCGGCCCAGATGGTCAGCTACGAAGTCTTCATGGGCATCTCCCTGCTTGGGGTGGTCGTGCTTGCCGGCAGTTTCAACCTGCGCGGGATTGTGGAATCCCAGGCCGACGGCTGGTACATCATTCCCCAGTGCATCGGTTTCCTGATTTTCCTGATTGCCGGCGTGGCGGAAAGCCATCGGCTGCCATTCGATATTCCCGAGGCGGAGCAGGAAATCTGCGCCGGCTATCACACCGAATACTCCGGCATGAAGTTCGGCATGTTCTTCGTCGGCGAGTATCTCGGCCTCGTGCTGATATCCTCGCTGATCACGGTGCTGTTTTTCGGCGGCTGGCTCGGGCCCTCGTTTCTGCCGCCGATTGTCTGGTTCGCCCTCAAGGCGGGGTTTTTCATCGCCTTTTTCATTCTCATGCGCGCCGCGCTGCCGCGGCCCCGCTATGACCAGCTCATGAGCTACGGCTGGCTGTTCCTGTTGCCATTGTCGCTGCTCAATCTGCTGCTTACCGGCGTGGTGGTGCTGAGCACATTGTAGGAGGAGACGATGCACAAGCTGCCAGAGTCATTTCGCGGGGGGCCGCTATGTTCAGCCTGATCCGGGACACCCTGCTCAGTCAGGCGGTTACCCTGTGGCGCGTGTTCCGCAAGCTGTTCGTCAAGGCGGACACGGTCCAGTATCCCGACGAGCAGCCCTACATGTTCCCCCGCTGGCGGGGCCGCATCATTCTCAGCCGGGACCCGGACGGAGAGGAGCGCTGCGTCGCCTGCAATCTCTGCGCCGTGGCCTGCCCGGTGGATTGCATCGCCCTGCAGAAAGCCGAAACCGAAGACGGCCGCTGGTATCCGGAGTTCTTCCGCATCAATTTCTCCCGCTGCATCATGTGCGGATTCTGCGAGGAGGCCTGCCCCACCAATGCCATCCAGTTAACACCGGATTTTGAAATGGCGGAATACGTGCGCCAGGACATGGTCTGGGAAAAGGAAGACCTGCTCATCGACGGCACCGGCAAGTACCACGATTACAACTTCTACCGGGTTGCCGGCAAGCGGGTCGCCGGCAAGGACAAGGGCGAGGCGCTCAACGAAGCCGAGCCGGTGGACGTGCGGAGCCTGCTGCCATGATACTGCTGTTCTATCTTGCGGCCGCGGTGGCGGTGATCGCCACCATCGGCGTGATCGTCCAGAGCAATATCGTCCATGGTCTGCTGTACCTGATTCTGTCGCTGCTCGCGGTGGCGGTGATTTTCTATGTGCTCGGGGCGCCGCTGGCGGCCATGCTCGAGGCCATCGTCTACGCCGGGGCCATCATGGTGCTGTTCCTGTTCGTGATCATGATGCTCAATCTCGGCCAGAATACCCGGGATCAGGAGCGGCAGTGGCTGCGGGCCGGCGGCTGGCTGCTGCCGGCGCTTCTCGCCGCGGTATTGCTGGGCCAGTTGCTCTACGTCATGAATGGCGTGGAAGGCTTGTCAGTCTCCGAACAGGTGGGCGTGATGGCGGTGGGTTCGCGGCTGTTCGGGCCCTATGTGCTGGCGGTGGAACTCGCTTCCATCCTGCTGCTGGCGGGGCTCGTGTCGGCCTATCACCTGGCCCGGCAGGTCCGCTCGGGAGACGAATGATGGGAGGCATACCCATTGCCCATGGCCTGATCCTGGCGGGAATCCTGTTCTGCCTGGGTCTCATCGGTGTGCTGACCCGGCGCAATATCGTGTTTGTGCTGATGTCCCTGGAAATCATGCTCAATGCCTGCGGGCTGGCCTTTATCGTTGCCGGTTCGCGCTGGGGCCATCCCGACGGGCAGATCATGTTCATTCTGATCCTGACCCTGGCCGCGGCGGAAGTGGCGGTGGGCCTGAGCCTGATCATCCAGTTGTACCGGCGTTACCAGACTGTCGACATCAATGTGCTCAGTGAATTGAAGGGATAGGGAAAGTGCTTGACCTGATCTGGCTGCTGCCGACTTTTCCACTGCTGGGATTCCTGATCCTGGCTCTTAGCGAGGGCCGTCTCAACAAGAACATCGCCGGCTGGGTCGGCGCCGGCAGCGTGGGGCTGTCCTTTGTGGTGGCCGCGCTCGCGGCGATGGCCTTTCTCGGGTCCGGGCTGGAAAGCCATACCGTGTCGTTGTGGACCTGGATGTCCGTGGCCGGTTTTGATCCGGGCTGGCATCTCTATCTCGACGGCCTGTCGCTGGTGATGGTGCTGGTGATTACCGGCGTCGGCTTCCTCATTCACGTCTATTCCACCGGCTACATGGCCGACGACCCGGATTTCGCGCGCTTTTTCTGCTACATGAACCTGTTCGTCTTCGCCATGCTGCTGCTGGTGCTGGGGGACAATCTGCTGCTGCTCTATCTGGGCTGGGAAGGCGTGGGCCTTTGCAGTTATCTGCTGATCGGCTTCTGGTACGACGATCCCGGGAACGGCTATGCCGCCCGCAAGGCTTTCGTGGTTACCCGGGTGGGCGATACCGCCATGGCCATTGGCCTGTTTCTGCTGTTCGTCCAGCTCGGCACGCTGAATATCCAGGAACTGCTCCACGCCGCCGAACTCGAATGGGCTGCGGGTTCGACCCTGCCGGCGATTACCGCCCTGCTGCTGCTCGGCGGAGCGGTGGGCAAGTCCGCCCAGTTGCCATTGCAGACCTGGCTGCCGGACGCCATGGCGGGTCCGACTCCCATCAGCGCCCTGATCCACGCCGCCACCATGGTCACCGCCGGGGTCTATCTCATCGCCCGCACCCATGTGCTTTTCGAACTCGCGCCCGATGTGCAAATTCTGGTGGCCTGGGTGGGCCTGACCACCCTGCTCATGGCCGGTTTTACCGCCATGACCCAGAGCGACATCAAGCGCATCCTGGCGTTTTCCACGGTTTCCCAGATCGGCTACATGTTTCTCGGCCTCGGCGTGGGCGCCTGGTCCGGGGCGATTTTCCACCTGATGACCCATGCCTTCTTCAAGGCGCTGCTGTTCCTCGGCGCCGGCGCGGTCATCCTCAGCCTGCACCACGAGCAGGACATCTTCCGCATGGGCGGCAAGCGCAGGCAGTTGCCGGTGGGATTTCTCTGCTTTCTCATCGGCGGGCTGGCCCTGACCGCCTTTCCCTATACTTCCGGCTATTTCAGCAAGGATGAAATCCTGCTGGCGGCGCTGGAAGTGGAAGGGCCTGGCTTCTGGCTCTGGCTGGGCGGCGTGGTGGGCGCCTTCTTCACCGGCATCTATACTTTCCGCCTGTTCTTCGTGGTGTTCTTCGGGAGAAGCAGGGCGCATCACGACGCCACGGAAGTCAAGGGAATGAATATTGTCCTGCCGCTGGGCGTCCTGATGGTCCTGTCCCTGCTGGGGGGCTGGATTCCGGTGCCGCTTGACGCGGTGTTCGGCCATCACGCCGGGGAGCACCACGTCAGCGCGCTGCTGCATGGGGTCATGATCGCCGCGCCCCTGGCCGGAATCGCCATCAGCTACCTGATTTACGGAACCGGGGCCTTGCCGGCGGAGCGGATCATGGCCCTGCCCGGAGCGAGAGCCCTGCATCGCTTCTGGCACAGCGGCTGGGGCATGGACCGCCTGTACGATGCGCTGTTCGTCCATCCCTTCCTGTGGCTTGCCCGGGTCAATGCAAAAGATGTGATCGACGCCTTCTACAATGGCCTAGCCTCGCTGAGCCGGGCGGGGCATCTGCTGATTGTCCGCAGCCAGACCGGCTATCTGCGCTGGTACGCCCTGTCCATGGCCGCGGGTCTGGTGCTGCTGGTGACGGTGGGAATGCTGCTGTGATCCTGACCCTGCTCATCGCCCTGCTTTTCCTCGGCGGCCTGCTCGCCTGGTTCAGCGAGCGCGTCAACCCCGCCTGGCCGCGCTGGGTGGCCCTGGGGGTGCTCGGCCTGGAACTGCTGCTGATGCTGGGCCTGCTGGGGGCTTCGCCGGAAAACGGCTGGCTGGCGGAATACAACCGGGCCTGGCTGCCCCGTTTCGGCATTTCCCTGCATTTCGCCGCCGACGGCCTGTCGCTGCTCCTGCTGCTGCTCACCGCCTTCCTGGGAATCATCGCGGTGGGTTCGGCCTGGAACGAGATTACCGGGCGCGCGGGTTTCTTCTATTTCAACCTGCTCTGGACCCTGGCCGGCGTAGTGGGCATCTTCACCGCCCTGGACCTGTTCCTGTTCTTCTTTTTCTGGGAAGTCATGCTGATCCCGATGTATTTCATCATCGCGATCTGGGGCCACGAGAACAAGTTCTACGCCGCCAAGAAGTTCTTCATCTTCACCCAGGTCAGCGGCCTGCTGATGCTGGTGGCCATTGCCGTGCTGGCCTGGTTCCACTATCTGCAATTCGGCTTTTTCAGTTTCGACTATCTTGACCTGCTCAATGTGCGCATGAACCGCGGGATGGAAATGTGGGTCATGCTCGGGTTTTTCGTCGGCTTCGCCACCAAGTTGCCCAGCGCGCCCTTTCACAACTGGCTGCCCGACGCCCACAGCCAGGCGCCCAGCGCCGGCAGCATCATTCTGGCCGGCGTTCTGCTCAAGACCGGCGCCTATGGCCTGATCCGCTTTGCCGTGCCGCTGTTTCCCACCGCCGCGGCGGAATTCGCCCCGGTGGCCATGACCCTGGCCGCCATCAGCATTCTGTATTGCGCCAAGGTGGCTTTCGCCCAGGCGGACCTGAAACGGCTGATCGCCTACACCAGCGTCAGCCATATGGGCTTTGTCACCCTGGGCGTGTACGCCTGGAATGAGCTTGCCCTGCAGGGGGCGGTCATGACCATGCTCGCCCACGGGCTGAGTTCCGCCGCCCTGTTCATGCTCGCCGGCGGCTTGCAGCACCGGATTCATACCCGCAACATGTTTGAGATGGGCGGCTTCTGGGGCCGCGTGCCGCGCATGTCGGCGGTGGCGATGTTCTTTTCCATTGCCGCCCTGGGCATGCCCGGGCTGGGCAATTTCATCGGCGAGTTCCTGTCCCTGCTGGGCGCTTTCCAGGCCAACCCGCCGCTGACGATCATTTCCGCCTTTGGCCTGATTTTCGCCTCGGTGTATTCGCTGTGGGTGATGCAGAAAGTGTTTCAGGGCAAGTATGCCGACGACGCCTTTGACGGCAGCGGCTTGCGCGACCTGGACAACCGCGAAATGGCCTTTTATGCCGCCATGATGCTGGGCCTGGTGTGGATGGGGGTGTATCCCCAGTCTTTCCTCGATCTTTCGGCGCCGACCCTGCAGGCCCTGCTTGACGGGCAGTTGGGGCAGTCCCTGACGGGAGTCGCGCGGCCATGAACCCTGTCAGCATGGATTTCGCCGGCTATACCATGGGCGCAAGTGACCTGATACCACTGCTGCCCCTGATCGTGCTGACCGCCGCTTCGGTATGGGTAATGATGGCCATTGGCGTCAAGCGCAACTATGCCTTCGCGCTGTATTCCACGGTAACCGGTCTGCTGCTGGCCTTGCTGCTGGCCCATGGTCTCATGGCGGAGCCCGGTCCCGCTGCAGTTCCATTGCTGGGAATGGACGGCTATGCCCAGTTCTTTACCGTGCTGATTTGCGCAGCGGCCATCGGAGTTTGCCTGCTGGGACACAACTACTGGTCGGAATTCGACGATCAGCGGGAAGAGTTCCTGTTGCTATTGCTGCTTGCCACGCTGGGCGCCGTGGTGCTGGCCGGCGCCAACCATTTTGCGAGTTTGCTGCTGGGTCTGGAAATCCTCGGCATGTCGCTGTACGGCATGCTCGCTTATCCCGTGCAGAGCGGACAGCACAAGGGCCATGCGCTGGAAGCGACCATCAAGTATCTGATTCTTTCCGCGGTATCCACCGCCATGATCCTGTTCGGCGTCGCCCTGGTCTTCGCCGAGACCGGCAGTCTCGCATTCAGCGGACTGGAAAATCTGCCCGCCGGCCCCGGCATCGCCTTTTCCACCGTGGCGCTGCTGCTGATTTCCGCCGGCATCGCGTTCAAGCTGTCGCTGTTCCCCTTTCATATCTGGACCCCGGATGTCTATGAAGGCGCGCCGGCGCCGGCCAGCGCCTTTCTGGCCACCATAGGCAAGCTCGCGGTGTTTGTCGTGCTGCTGCGCATCGTGGTGGAAACCCGGGCGCTGGGCATGGCGCCGGTGGTCATCGCGTTCTCCCTGCTCGCCCTGCTGTCGATCATCGCCGGTAATCTGCTCGCGCTCCTGCAGGACAATCTCAAGCGGATTCTCGCCTACTCCTCCATCGCCCACATGGGCTATCTGCTGATCGCGATCATCGCCAGCTTCTACAGCGACGGGCCCATCGGCATTGAAGCGGTGAGTTTCTACCTGCTGGCCTACGTGGTCATGACCCTGGGGGCATTTGGCGTGGTGACGCTGGTTTCAAGCCATGCCGGCGAAAGGGACGGCATCGCCGACTATCAGGGCCTGTTCTGGCGCCGCCCCTGGCTGGCCGCCTCCTTCACCGGCATGTTGCTGTCACTGGCGGGGATTCCCCTCACCGCGGGTTTTATTGGCAAGTTCTACCTCATTCTGGCGGGAGTCGAATCCGGGCTCTGGCTGTTGCTCGGGGCGCTGGTTGCCGGCAGTGGCATCGGCCTCTACTACTACCTGCGAATCGTCTACCGCATGCTGTTGCCGCAGCCCGGAAACGTTCCTGTTCTGGAGCGGGGCAATGCTGGATTCGCCGTGGTGCTGGCGCTTTTCGCCCTGCTGATCGTGTTCGGCGTGTACCCCGCATCCCTGATGAGCCTGATCGAAGCCATCGCCCTTTGAGAAGAACCCGCTTCAAATCAGCAATTCTCATTTTGGCAATGGGCGCGCCCGCATCAGTCATCCTGCGCGCAGAATGACATGAAGGTTGGAGCGCCATAATGAGAATTGCTGGCTTCAAATTCGCCTGCTATCAATTTCCAGGCGATTTGGTAAGATTCGGAGCTATTTTGATTTACTCCCGCGGAGCCTGTTCATGACTGATTTGTTTTCTGGATTGCGCTATTTCATCGCCTGCCAGGTAATGTTGCTGCTTGCGGCCTGTGGCGAACCCGGGGCCGGGCCAGATGGCGGGGTTGGCGGAGTCGGGGCCGCGGTGGAAGGCGGGCAGCCTGCGGATGCCGGGCCGGGATATACCCGGATCAATGCGCCCAATCCACTCGACCAGATGGATACCCATATCTACCGGCTCGATAACGGCTTGCTGGTCTATCTCACGGAAAATCACGAGGAGCCGCGGTTCTACGCTGAAATCGCCGTGCGGGCGGGCAGCAAGCACGACCCGGCCGACGCCACCGGGCTGGCCCATTATCTCGAGCATCTGCTGTTCAAGGGCAACCGCAATCTTGGCAGTCTCGACTACGGGGCCGAGGCGCCGTATCTCGACCGCATCGTCGAATTGTACGAGGCGCATTTCGCCAGCGAAGACCCGGTCGAGCGCGCCGCGATTTACGCCGAAATCAACGCCACCGCCCAGCAGGCGGCGCAGTATGCGGTGCCCAATGAAATCGACAAGCTCTACAACAGCATGGGCGCCAGCGGCCTGAACGCCCATACCTCGAACGAGGAGACCGTCTACCGGGTGGGCCTGCCTTCCAACCGCCTGCGGCAATGGGCGGAAATCGAATCGGACCGCTTCGTCAATCCGGTGTTCCGCCTGTTCCACACCGAACTCGAAACCGTCTACGAGGAGAAGAACCGCTCCCTGGACAATCGCGGCTTCATAGTCTACCAGGCGCTGAATGACCTGCTGTTTCCCGAGCATCCCTACGGCCAGCAGCCCACCATCGGCACCGTGGACCATCTGAGGAACCCGTCCCTGGTCTATATCCAGGACTATTTCGACACCTGGTACGTGCCCAACAACATGGCGGTGTTCATCAGCGGCGATATCGACATTGCCGAAACGATTGCCCTGATCGCCGGGAAATTCGGTCATTGGGAGCCGGGGAAATTGCCGCGAATCGGCCCCTGGAACGATCCTCCCGTCGAGGGCGTGCGCAGGACCACGGTGCGGTATCCCGGTGAAGAACAGGTGCAGATTGCGTTTCCCACGGCTCCCTATGCCCACCCCGACAGGGAAGCCCTCATTCTGCTCGACATGATTCTCGACAATCGCACCGCCGGGCTCATCAATCTCAATCTCAACCAGCAGCAGCGGGTGGCCCAGGCCGGGTCCTCGCCCGCATTCCTCGTGGACGCCGGCTACCAGTTGCTCTATGGCGTGCCCAAGCAGGATCAGACTCTCGCCGAAGTCGAGCAGTTGCTGCTCGAGCAGATCGAAATCATCAAGGCCGGGGAATTCGAGGACTGGATTATTCCCGCCATCATCAACGACTTCGCCAGGAACGAGAAAGCCGGGCTGGAATCCAATACCGCCCGGGTGTTGCGGATGCGCGATTCCTTTATCCGCGGCGTGGACTGGGATTACCGCGTCGCCGAGCTTGATCGCATGGGCGAGTTGACCCGGGACGATGTGGTCGCGGTGGCCAACCGCTATTTTGGCGGCGACTATGTGGCGGTGGAGCAGGTCAACGGCCAGCATGAAGTGCCGCCGGTGGAAAAACCCGTGATCGACCCAGTGGAAATCGATCCCACCCGGCAGTCGGCGTTCGCGGCCCGGGTATTGGCCATGGATTACGATCCCATCGAGCCGGTTTTTGTCGAGGCCGACCGGGATTACCGCATCCTCGACCTCGCCGAAGGCGTGCAACTGTATTACGCACCCAATCCGCTCAATGACCTGTTCACCCTGTCCATCAATGTGGATGCCGGTTCGGAGGAAATGGGCAAGCTGAGCCTGTCCGCGGCCCTGATGGACGTGGCCGGCAGCGCTTCCCTGAGCAATGAGGACTTGCAGAAGCAGTGGTACCGCATGGGCTCGGAGTTCGGCTTCCGGGTGGCGGAGAATACTTCGAGTTTCAACCTGACCGGCCTCGACGAACAATTCGAGGACAGTCTCGCCCTGATGCTCGAACTCGTGCGGGAGCCAGTATCCGACGAAAACACCCTGGAACAAATGAAAGGCATCATCCTCAAATCCAGGGAGGATCAGAAACAGTCGCCGCCGGCCATAGCCCGGGCGCTGTATCTGTACAACCGTTACGGCGAGGAATCGCCTATGCTCGAATCGCTGACCAGCGAGGAAATCATGCAGTCCGGGCTCGAGGAATTGCTCGGCTTGCCGGCGAGCCTGCTCGGATACGAACAGACCATCGCCTACACCGGCTCGCTGCCGCTGGAAGACGTGGCGGCAATTCTCCGCCGCCATCTGCCGAACGATGGCGACTTGCAGGCGCCGCCGGAGTACCGCTTCCGCCAGGCGCGGGACATCGGGGAAACCGAACTCTACGTGGTCGATCAGCAAACCGCCCAGGCCCAGGTGCGGATCGAATTCGCCGATGGCGTGTATGACGAGGGCGACAGCGTGCTGTCCTCGCTGTACACCAGCTATTTCGGCAGCGGCATGTCCAGCGTGGTCTTCCAGGAACTGCGGGAAGCCCGGGCGCTGGCCTATTCGGCCGCGGCGCGCTATGCCCAGGGCGGGCGGATCAATGACCAGAACCTGATGCTTGGGGCCATCGGCACCCAGACCGACAAGACCGCCGAGGCGCTCACCGCCTTTATCGACCTCATCGACAATATGCCGGTCTCCACCGAACGTTTCGAGGAAACCGTCAATGCCTCCCTCAACCGCTACCGCACTTCCAAGCTCGGCTTCCGGGAAGTGCTGCAAGCGGTGCGGGGCTGGGAGCGGCTCGGCCTCGAAGGCGACCCGCGGCGCCAGCGCTATGCCGAATTGCAGCGGGCGGGCATGGACGATCTGCTGGAATTCCAGCGGCAGCACGTCAAGGACCGGGCCAAATTGATTTCCATCGTCGGCGACCTGTCGGTGATCGATCTGGCGGAACTCGAACCATTCGGCCGGGTCCAACAGGTCCGGGTGGACGATTTGTTCGTGGACTGACGGGGGAACCCGGTGCGAAGCTTCGCGCCAAGCCCGGCGTATGAATGAAACCGGTTCTGTATTGCGGGTAAGCGGGCTGCGCAAAAGCTATGGCGATGTGCCGGTGCTGCATGGCGTGGACCTGGAATTGCCCGCTGGCGCCGTGCTCGGCCTTGTGGGCCTCAATGGCTCGGGCAAGACCACCACCATCGAGTGCATCTTGGGTCTGCAGCATTTCCAGCAGGGGGATGTTTCGGTGCTCGGCTTTGCTCCAGACGCCCTGTTTCGACTGCAGGGCAAAGTCGTGGCGATTTTCGACAGCCCCAGCGCGCCTCCCCATCTGACTGTGCGCCAGTGTCTCGAACACGCCCGCCGGCTGTGCGCGCGGCCAGTGCGAAGCTGCGCCGAAGTCGAGCGGATGCTTGGCGTGGAAGCCTACAGCCGCTACCGCATCCGCCAGCTTTCCCTCGGCAACCGGCGGCGGGTGTCGATTGCCCAGGCCCTGCTTGGCGAACCCCGGCTGATCCTGCTGGATGAACCCTTCAACGGGCTCGATGCCGGCGGCGTGGACCAGGTGCTGGTCCTGATTGCGGAGTTGAATCGCGCCAGCGGCACGAGCTTTCTGCTGTCGAGCCACCAGTTGCCTTATCTGGAGCAGGTCTGCAGCCATATTGCGATTCTTCATGACGGCAGGATTGCCGCGAGTGGCGAGCTGGCGGGCCTGCTTGCCGATGCCGGCTCCCGGGTGATCGTGGAAAGCAGCGATCCCGCCGCTATCAGAAAACTGCTGGCGGATGACGGGCGGGTCGAGATTCTCGAGGTCGGCCCGGATGGCCGTCTGAGCCTGCGGCTTGGGGACTGGCGCAGCGATGAGCTTGCCGCGCATCTGGTGCATCACGGGGTGCCGGTTTGCGAACTGGTCAGGCAACGCGCTTCTCTCGACGGCCTGTTCCGGGAACTGACGGCGGAGGAGGCGGCATGAGCAATCTGCTTGCGGCCCTGCGCCTCGAACTGTTCCTCGCCCGCTATTCGCCGGCGGCGAAAGTCACCGTGCTGGCGCCGGCGCTGGTTTGTCTGGCGCGCTACGTGCTGGTCTGGTTCAATCAGGCGGCGGAACAGGCCCGGGCGGGCCTGATCGGCGCCGACGATTTCGCCCTGGCCCAGTCATGGAACGCTTACGGACATTTCGTCGATGGCGTCAATACCGGACTGATGATTCTGGCCCTGCTGCTGGTGGCGGTGGCCGCCCATGACTTCAGCAGCGAACGCGACAATGGCGCAATTCGCCACGTGCTGATTCGCCGCGCCGGACGCGCCAGCATCGTGCTGGCGAAACTGCTGCGGCTGCATCTGCTCGGATTGCTGGCGCTGGCCCTGCTCGGGCTCGCGGCCTGGGCTGGCGCGGCGCTATTCTGGGATTTCGAGCCGGTGGTGGAGGATGGATTCGAGTTGATTGGCGAGGATGAAATCCTCCATGAGATTCATCTGGGCCTGCTGATGGCGGTCATCCCCCTGCCAGCGGTGATCGCCTTTGGCATGCTGGTCTCGGTTGCGGCCCAGTCGGCGACCCAGGCGGTAACGCTTGCCCTGGGCGCGACCCTGGCCATGGATATCTTCAAGGCGCTGTTCGGCGAGCGCGCCTGGTATCTGTACGCGACTTTTCATCCATCGCTGCTGGATCAGTCGTATTTGCGGGAAGTGGCGAGACTGGTGCGGGGGTTTTCCGATGTGCTCGTTCCCGACCGCTTTTTTGTTTTCAATACCTGGGCGCCCGTCATTGCGGCCCTGGCCCTGGCCGCGGCCGCGGTGCTGCTGGCCCTGCGGCGCAGGTTGTAAGCCGATGCTGCGACGGTTAATCCTTGCCTTGTGCGGCCTGATGGCTTCCTGTGCGGTCTATGAGCCGGCGCGGCTTGCGCCCGCCATCAATCTCTCACCGGAACAACTCAGCCTGAGGCGGGGCAATGCCGGTTTGCTGGTGGATTTCGGCCTCGGGCTGGCGCTGAACGAAAGCGATTCCCTGGCCGCGGTGGAGATTCTGCCCGGGGTTCGGGTGGTGGAAGTCGCCGCCAACGGCCCGGCGGATGCGGCGGGAATCCGAGTGGGAGACGTGATTCTCGCCATCGACGAAATGGAAACCAACAGCCCGGACGCCGTGTTCGCCATGCAGCGGACGAACTACCGGGAAGCGCCTTACGTATTCACCCTGCGGCGCGATACCGCCGTGCTTTCGGCCAGCGTGACAGGCCGCGAAATCGCCTTGAATGCCGGCCCGGAAGAGTTGTACCGGGTCGATCCCGTGGCCACCCGGGCGGGTTATCGCGGTGGCGTGATCGAAGTCGCCGGCCAGGGCTCAAGAGGGGGAGCGCGGGTGATGGCGCTGTTTCCCGGCAGTCCCTTGCCGGCGGCCGGCATCGGCGAGGGCGACTGGATACTTGCCCTGGATGGCGCCGGTTTCGGCTCGGCCCAGGAACTCGTCAACCGGCTCCATCGGGACCATGCGCTCGGTGGCGAAGTGCTGCTCGATGTTTGGGACGGCAGCAGTTTGCGACGGGTGGAAGTCGAACTATGGGACCCGGGCCGGCGCCTAAGCGAACTATCACTCGGCCCGGTGCTGCAATACCGGTCGAGCCTGGACCCGGATGCCAGCAGCCTCGATGTGCTGGATTTCTGGCTGTTTTCGGTGTACTCCTACGCCCGCAATGAAGGCGAGCGATCCCATTCCATCTTCGGCCTGATCCATTTCAGTACTGGTTATGGTGAGTTGATTGAAGAGGTCCAATGAAGACTTTTTCCCTGCAATTTGTTCTGCTGCTGGCGACTGTGGCTACTGGCGCCGCCGCCCAGAACTATATCGCTTTTGACCTGCAGCGCGGCGACAACTGGGACGAGTTGATCGCCGAGGACGTCAACGGCGATGGCCGCGCCGACCTGCTGTTGGCGGAGTACCGCCCCGGCGTGGGCCGGGAACTGCTGATTCATCATCAGCAGGCCGACGGCGGCTTTGCCGCGGAGCCCGTCCGGGTGGAGATCAAGAGCGAAATCATCGCCATCGGTTTTGCCGACCTGCGCCCCGAGCCGGGCAAGGAGTTGCTGCTGTTTGCCGGTGACGGGGTGTACAGCCTCGCCAGCGGCACGCCGGGCTATGCCGGCAATATCCGCCAGTTGTTCGCCTGGGAGTTGATCGCCTCCCTGCCGGACCGGGAAGGCGTGCAATTCGTGCGCGACATCGCCGACCTCGACGGCGATGGCCATGTCGACCTGCTCGTGCCGGGAGCCGACGGCTATGGCTATTTTCGCGGGCTCGGCGATGAGCGGTTCGAACTTGCGGCGGTGGTCGCAACCGAAAATCCCGAGGTGCCGCCGGCTGTCCGCGAGAATTTTGAAACCGACCTGGACGCACGGGCAAGCATTGATGCCGAACAGGGCATAGTGATCGAGTTCCGCGCGGAAACGCCCACAGCTTTTGGCGGCTTCATCGAGCAATGGAACGGCGAAGCCGGGCGGGCGCTGTTCGAAGCCCAAAGCTGGATGCCCGGCGCCCTGTTCGCAGAACTCGACGGCAATGGGCTGCCGGACCTGGTCTACGTGAACCAGGGAATCGACGGCCTGGGCCGGCTCAACATGCATTTCCAGCGAGCCGGAGGCTTCGCCGAAAAACCCGACTGGACGGGCCCGCTCGAAGCCAGAGGCGACTGGCGGCTGGCCCATTTCGACGGCGATGAACAAATCGATCTCATCCAGCTAGTCGAGCGGGGCGATGACTGGGACGCCAGGCTGTATCCGAACCAGGGCGGCAAATTCGATCTGGAAAGTCCCGCCCAGGTGCTGCGCTTCGGTGGTTACGACCTGGGACTGGAAGTGGTGCGGGTTCACGGCGAGCCCGTGCTGGCGGCGACGTATTACGCTGTGCCCGCCATGGAGGCGATCCGCAATACCGGCGTGCAGCGGGTGAGCCTGTTGTACCGCAGCGCTGCGGGAGCGGACGGCCAGCTATTCAACCGCCGTCCCGCCATGCGGCTGGAAGAGACTTTTTCGGTGGACAATGTGCGGGGGCTGGCCGAACCCATCCGGTTTGGCCACGACCTCGACGGCGATGGCCGCTCCGACGCGCTCTACGTAACAGAGCGGGGCACCCTGGCGGCGCGGCGCATCCATGGGGATTTGCAGATGGAAAACGAGGATTTCTGGGAATACGTTGCGCCGCGTTCGGTATTCCGGATTGCCGTGGAGCGCCTGAACGGCGATGAACTGCCCGACTTTGTGCTCCGCCATGGGACATCCACCACGGTGCTGGTGTCGAGCCCATGAAGCGCTGCCTCTTCGTTCTGCTGACCTGCCTGCCGTCCCTGGCGGACGCCGATGCCTGGGGATTCCGCTCCCAGCCCCTGAACCTGCCCGCCGAAACCGGAAATCTGGTGCTCGCCGACCTCGATGGCGACGCCAGACAGGAAATCATCGCGGTCATCGACGAGGAATTGCGGATTTACCCCCAGGGCGAGCAGGGCTTTGATTTCGACCAGGGCTTTATCAGCCTGCGTTTTGATGCGCGCTCGGTGGGCTGGGATATTGCCCGGGGCATTGATTCCGGCGAAGCCGCGACGCTCATCGCTCTGCTCGATGGCAATCGGGTGCTCGCCTGGCGCTTGCGGGACGGCGCCCTGGGCGAGCCGGAAACCCTGCTCAGCGGCGTGGGCGGCTTTCTCAGCCCCGGGCTCAACCGCCTGCATTTCGCCCGGGATATCAACGCCGACGGCCTGATGGACCTGGTGACCCCCGCCCCCGGCGCATTGCATATCCATTTGCGCGAGGCAGATGGCGCTTTCCGGCCGCCGCTGCCGGTGCGGTCGGATACCCGCCTGCGAACCAATCTCAATTCCCGCGGATTGTTCTGGCGCGCGGGACAGGCGGTGACGATTCCCGCCCTCAGCCTGCGCGACCTCAACGCCGACCGGCATCCGGACCTGATTTCGGAGACCGATGAATTGCTCGCGGTCTTCCTCGCCGACCCGGATGCGCCGGGCTATTTTCCCCTCGCGCCAAGCTACAGCATCGACCTTGCGGAGATCGAGGAACGCTTGGGCGAATTTGATGTGGATAATCTCGACTTTTCCAACCTCACCGGCATTCTCGCCCTGACCCACGAGGAATGGCTGGAAGATGTGGACGGAGACGGCATTGACGACCTGCTGCTCCGGGAAGGCGGCAAGATTTCCCTGTTCGCGGGAACCGCTACCGGCATGGAACTGGCCACTCCCCGGCAGGTGCTGCGCTCCGGCGGCAATGTGCTGGGCAGTTTTCTCCACGATGAAGACGGCGACGGACTCAATGACCTGTGGCTCTGGCGGGTGGAGTCGATTTCCCTCGGCGATATTTTCCTCTGGCTGGTGCTGTCCAGCGATATTGCCGTGGAGGCGCTGATCTATCCCAACAACGGCCAGCGATTCGCCCGCCGCCCGAGCCGCAGAATCACCGTGTCGCTGCAAATCCCCTCCCTGGTGGGCCTTGCCGGCGATTATAGCGAACTGACCGAAGCCGCCGAGGCGACCCGCGGCGCCGACCTGGTTTCATCGGCCACGGCCCGGCTCGACAATGAAGCCGACCCGCTGGACTTGCTGGTCCTGATGGACCGGCAGTTGCAGGTGTTCTACAACAGCATCGAGCCGGAGCCCGAACAGCGGGAGTTTCTCGGCTCGCTGGGTTACAGCCGCGAACGCGACGACTACCGCATCGATCTGCGGGCGATGATCGACGACATCAGCATCGGCGAGAACCGGCATCTGCGGGAAGTGGCCGGCCGCGCCCCGGATTTTCGCCTTGACGCCGGCCCTGCGGCGACCGCCGGCGAAGTGCTCAGCGCCCATCTCAACAACGACGGCATCCACGACATTTTCCTTCTGTCCCGCGATGAAATTGGGAACATAGAGGGATTGCTGCTACTCTCGGGTGGCGCGGGCTCCGACTGAGCCCGGAGTTCATCCCGGAGTAACGGCAATTCCGTGAAAAAAGCCGTCTGGATTACTTTTTTTGTCGCCCTGATTCTTGTCAACGCGCTTGCCGAGGCGGCGTACTATTTCGGCGGTGTGCGAATCGCCATGTTCTACCGCCTCACCATGGTGCTCGGCATTACCATCGCCGCCACGGTATTCGCCGGAACCGCCCTGCTGGTGAGCAGGATGGGCGGCGAGCGCCCGGTATCCGACCGCTTCAGCCCCCGGGAAGTGCTTTCCTGCCTGAATCAGCGCAGGACCCGGGCCACCGAGGTGGCGGTGGCCGGCCTGCTGGGAATCCCCCGGCAAAACCTCGAGCGCATTCTCGGCGCGAAACGCCCCGCGGCGTCCTGGGTCGTCGCAACGGCCACCCAACGTCCGGTGGGCTATAGCGAGGGCGAAATCCATCCTGAGTTGTTCCTGAACGAACAGGTCATCCAGACCCCGGAAGAACTCAGGCAATTCATTTATGATTGCCGCAGGACCAGGTAAGCTCTGATGAAGTCAGAGCTTACCTGCGGCACATGGAAGTGCCGCCGAATTCGATAGCGCAAGCCATTGAATTCGTGAGCAAAACAAAACCACGCTTTTGTTTTGCGATAATGAAAAACTCCACGGATGGAGTTTTTCAGAAAATACCAAGAGGGGCCCGCTCTTGATCGGACGCGCAGTTTTCATCACGGTATTGGCGGTGGCCTTGGCCGGCTGCGGCGACGAGCTGAGCCGGGCGCGGCCCTATGTGCTCACCACAGCCACCACCGGCGGCGTGTTCTATCCCGTGGGGGTCGCCATCGCCACCATCGCCCACGCCGAGTTGTCCGCAACCGAAAACGTTTCCCTGACCGCAATCAGTTCCGCCGGGTCCATGGAGAATCTCAAGCTGCTGCGGGACAACCAGGCCCAGTTCGCGATTCTGCAGGGGCCTTTCGGCGCCTGGTCCTGGGCCGGGGAAGGCCCGGTGCGGGAGCCCCAGACCCATATCCGCTCGGTGAGCGCGCTGTGGAAGAACGTCGAGCATTTCGTATTGCTGAGCGAACTGGCGACCTCCGGCGACATCATGGATTTGAACAATCTCGACGGGGAACGCTATGTGCTTGGCGCGCGCAATTCCGGCGCCGAGCAGACCGGGCGCTTCATTCTGGAAACCCTGGGCGTTGATTATGAGAACAGGTTCACCCTGGGCTACATGGGCTACGGCCCCACCGTGGGCGCTATCCAGGACGGCAATATCGTCGGCATGAATATTCCCGCCGGCGCGCCGGTAAGCTCCATCACCCAGGCCTACGCCATCATGGGCGAGCGTATGCGGATTCTGAACTGGTCCCAGCAGGCCCTGGACCAGATCAATGCCCGCTATCCACTCTGGGACTGGTACGATTTTCCGCCGCTGACCTATCCCAATCAGACCGAGCCGGTGCGCACGGTGGCCTCGCCCAATGTGCTGGTAACCCGGGTCGATATTCCCGAAGCGGCGGTGTACCACATCACCCGGGTGATCTGGGAAAACCTCGCCACCCTGCAGGAAATCCACGGCGCCACCCGGGACATGCGCCCCGAAATCGCCATCGCCGGCCTTGGCGCCCCGCTGCACGCCGGCGCCCTGCGCTACTACCGGGAAGCGGGCCTGGAAATTCCGGAGCGGCTGTTGCTGGAAGAACCTTCGGCCATGGCGGAGCCCGGACCCGGCGCGGAGCCTGACGCCAGCCCATGAATTCCACTCCCCTGCGTTGGGCCGCGTTCGCTTTTGCCCTTTTCCATATCTATTGCAATGTGTTCGCAAGCATTTCCGAGCTGTGGCTGTCGGCGATCCATTTTGGCGGTTTCGTCGCCATCTGCGCCCTGCTCGGCAACGAAGATCCGGGGCTGACGAGACGCTCGCCGGCCTACTGGGCCAATATCGGCCTGGCGCTGCTTGCGGTGTCGGTGGCGGCATACCTCATCCTGTTCGAGAACGCGCTGTACGCCCGGGAAACCGAATTCATCCCCGGCGATTTTGTGTTCGCGATGATCGCCATCGCCCTGGCCATCGAGTTCACCCGGCGCACCACGGGCTGGTTCATGCCGGTGCTGATTACTGTCAGCCTTTCCTACATTCTCTTTCTCGGGCGCTACATCGGCGGCGTGTTCGCCTTTCCCGGTCTCAATCTGGAAACCGTGCTCTATCGCAGCTACTTCACCAGCGAGGGCATGTTCGGGCTGACCGCGCAGATTTCCTCGACATTCGTTTTCATGTTCATCATCTTCGGTTCCTTTCTGCTCAAGTCCGGCGCCGGGGATTTCATCGTCCGGCTGGCCCAGTGCCTGGCGGGGCGTTTTACCGGCGGGGCCGGGCTCGTGGCGGTGGTCGGTTCCGGGCTGATGGGTTCGGTTTCCGGCTCAGCGGTGGCGAACACGGTCTCCACCGGCGTCATCACGATTCCGATGATGCGCAAGTCGGGTTTCCAGCCACGCTTCGCCGCCGGCGTGGAAGCGGCTTCCTCCACCGGCGGTGCCTTGATGCCGCCGGTGATGGGCGCTGGCGCCTTCGTGCTCGCGAGCTATACCCAGATTCCCTATCTGACGGTGATCGGCGCGTCGATGCTGCCGGCGCTGCTGTACTTCCTGACGGTGTCCTTCTTTATCCGCATCGAAGCCAAGCGCCTTGGGCTGACGCCCCAGCTCGCGGCAGACGCCGAGAAAGTCTCCACGGTGCTCAAGGAAGGCTGGCATTTCATCATTCCCATCGTCACCCTGGTGGCGTTTCTGGTCAGCGGGCGCACGCCGACGACTTCGGCGGCCTTCGCGATCATCAGCGTGATCCTGGCTTCGTGGATTTCGCCCCGGCCCATGGGCCCTGGCGAGATATTCGAAGCGGTGGTCAACGGCGTGAAGACCATGGTTTCCACCGCCCTGCTGCTGGTGGCGGTGGGCATCATCATCAATGTGGTCACCACCACCGGGGTCGGCAACGCTTTTTCGCTGATGATCGCCGACTGGGCCGGCGGTTCGCTGCTGATCACCCTGCTGCTGGTGGCCCTGGCCTCCCTGGTGCTCGGCATGGGGCTGCCGGTGACCGCCTCCTATATCGTTCTGGCCACGCTTTCGGCGCCATTGATTTTCGACCTGATCAGCCAGTCGCAGTTGCTGGAAGCCCTGCAGGCCGGGACCCTGCCTTCCAATGTGGCCGCCACCATCGGCCTGTTCGGCGGCGATGCGGCGGTCGCCCTGCAGCAGATGCCATTGGAAATGAAGCAGTTGATCCGCGCCGAAATGCTGCCGGCGGAACTGCTCGTGGGCATGCTGCTCAGCGCCCATCTGATCATTTTCTGGCTGTCCCAGGACAGCAATGTCACGCCGCCGGTGTGTCTGGTATCCTTCGCCGCCGCGGGCATCGCCGGCACCCGGCCCATCGCCACGGGATTCACGAGCTGGAAAATCGCCAAGGGGCTGTATCTGATACCCGTGCTGTTCGCCTATTCGCCGCTGATTTCCGGAAGCTGGGCCGAACGGCTGGAGGTTTTCCTCTGGGCCTGCCCGGGACTGTACGCCCTGGCGGGACTGTTGCAATGGCATCTGGAGAAGCCCATCAATGCGATCATCGCCACACTGCTCGCGCTCAGCGCGGCCCTGCTGATGTGGATGCCGCTGCCAATCTATTTTCACGCCGCCGGCGCCGCCCTGCTCGCCGGCGTCATCATCTGGCAACACAAGTTCGCCAAAACGACCCACTGAGGAGTAGCCATGACTTCCCGCACCGCAAAACAGATTCACCTGATTGAACGTCCCGCCGGCATGCCGGGTCACGAACACTTCCAGCTTGTGGAAGTGGACCTGCCCGCACCGGGCGAGGGCGAGGCCCTGGTGGAAAACCGCTACATGTCGGTTGACCCCTACATGCGCGGCCGCATGCGCGCCGACGCCGTGTACGCCGCACCGTTTCAACTCAATGCGCCCATGTACGGCGGGGCCGTGGGCGAGGTGGTGGAATCCCGGGACCCGGGCCTGAAGCCGGGGGACATCGTCCTCAATTTCGCAGCCTGGCAGGACCGGTTCGTGGCAAAGGCTTCCCACCTGCAGCGCCTTGAGCCTTTCGACCGCGAGCGCATCTCGCTCTACCTCGGCACCCTGGGCATGCCGGGAATGACGGCCTATGTGGGCCTGCGCAAGTTCGGCGAGCCGAAAGAGGGTGAAACGGTATTCGTCTCCGCCGCATCCGGAGCGGTGGGCGCCAATGTCTGCCAGATCGCCAAGCAGCAGGGCTGCCGGGTGGTGGGCAGCGTCGGCAGCGACGCCAAGGCCGAGTGGCTCAGGGAAGAATGCGGCGTGGACGCCACCATCAACTACCGTACCTGCGGCAGCCTGACCCGGGCGCTGCGCGCCGCGGCGCCCGATGGCGTCGACGTCTACTTCGAAAACGTCGGCGGCGACCATCTCCAGGCCGCCATCAATGTCATGAACCCGTTCGGCCGCATCGTCGCCTGCGGCATGATTTCCGGCTACAACAACTCCGAACCCGTACCGGGCCCCAACAATCTCATGTACATCGTCGGCAAGAAGCTGCGCATCCAGGGCTTCATCATCTCCGACCACGAAGACATGCGCCCGGACTTCGAAAAAGACATGAGCCAATGGATCATAGACGGCAGGATCCGCACAAGGGAAACCGTCTACGAAGGCGTGGAAAACGCCGTAGACGCCTTCCTCGCCCTGTTCTCAGGCGAAAACTTCGGCAAAATGGTGGTGCGGTTCTGAGTGTGGACAGGCACAAATTGAAGCGGCGGAATGCCGCGTCCCGCTCGGGGAGGAATTCGGAGGCAATACGATAGAACGACTCGCAATCACGGGCCTGGGAGCCTGCGCCGCAGGCTCCTGGCTCCCGATTTCGGGAACCGCGAAGAACAAAGCACAAGCAACGGCTGGACACATGGCCGATACAATATCGAAGGAGCGGCGCAGCGAGTTGATGAGCCGCGTCCGCTCCAAAAACAGCAAAATCGAGTTGCTCGTCCGCAGCCTTGTGCACAGGATGGGTTACCGGTTCCGGTTGCACAGGAAGGAATTGCCGGGAAAACCGGACTTGGTGTTTTCCAGCCGGAGAAAGGTGATCTTCGTGCACGGCTGCTTCTGGCATTGGCATCCGGACCCGAACTGCAAGCACGCCCGGATGCCAAAATCCCGACTGGATTTCTGGCGGCCCAAGCTTGAGGGCAATCGCCGCCGGGACCGCGAAAACAGAAAAAAACTGAACGAACTCGGTTGGGAGGTGCTGGAAATCTGGGAATGCGAAGTTGGCGACCTGGAATCGGTCCAGTCCAGAATCAGGGATTTCCTGAAACCGGCCCAAGCGGGATACTGAACGGGCTCAAACCGCGAGTTGCCTTCCACCGTCATTCCGCACGAAGCAGAACCCTCCCCCCGTCATTCCGCGCGAGGCAAAACTCTCCCCCGTCATTCTGCGCGAAGCGAAGCGGAGTCGCAGAATCTCAGGCAAGTGGCAGTGTATTGAGTTGTGCCAGCCATCCTTGGCGCGGCACTTTCGGCTTCACCGACCGATTCCCACTCGGGCATGGCGCGTCGCAAAAATGGGAATTACTGTATCAATATGTCAAGGCAAGATTCGCGATGATTGGGAACAGGGCACCCGATTCCAAGCCTGACGAATAAACATCGCAAAAAATACCGCGAAAAGTTGTCTATGCGGTGAATATCAGGTATAAACGCCGCAAATGGTGCCGTGATTATGTGGATTTATCAACAGGCCGCTTGGCCGAATTTCTGTTGGGAGAGTGACAGGCTTGTCGCTCTTCTGGCTGACGTTCGCCATCGGCAGGGGCGGTTGCTGGGCAGAATGTCGGGGCTGGGGTTTCCCTTGCGGCGCGAAGCGAGCCTGCTGACGCTGACTAGCGATGTGGTCAAGTCGTCGGCTATCGAGGGCCAGCGGTTCGAGCCGGGTGAAGTGCGCTCGTCCATTGCCCGTCGTCTGGGCTGGGAATCTGACCTGCGGGCATCCGTGAACAAGCAAGCTGACGGAATTGTCGAGATGATGCTCGACGCCACGCGGGAGTTTTCGGCGCCGCTCGACAGGGACCGTCTGTTTGCCTGGCACGCATCGATGTTTCCCGGTGGCTATGGCGGGCTACGCCCGATTCGGGTTGGCGCCTGGCGCACTGTGGATTCCGGACCGATGCAGGTGGTTTCCGGCCCAGCGGGGCGGGAAACCGTTCATTTTGAAGCGCCGGGCGCGGAGATCGTGGAACGGGAAATGGAGGCCTTCCTGTTCTGGTTCGAACATGGCTCGAAGATTGACCTGGTCCTGAAGGCGGGTATCGCTCAACTCTGGTTCTTGACGGTTCACCCTTTTGAAGACGGCAACGGCCGTATCGCGAGAGCCCTGTCCGATATGGCGCTTGCCCGGGCGGATGGCATGCCGGAGCGGTACTACAGTCTTTCCAGCCAGATTGAGGCTGAGCGAAAGGAATATTATGACCAACTGGAGCGGACGCAGCGCGGGGGCCTCGACATTACCGGATGGCTCGAATGGTTTCTTGGCTGCCTCGGTCGGGCCATTGCCGCAGCGGAGACGAGCTTGTCGCGGGTACTCTACAAGGCGCGGCTATGGGAGCGAATCAACGAAAATCCGGTGAATGCGCGCCAGCGCCTGGTGATCAATCGCATGCTGGAGGACGATTTCACCGGGTTCATGAATACTTCCAAATACGCCGCGATGGCCAAGTGTTCACGAGATTCGGCCTTGCGGGATATCCAGAGCTTGCAGTCCCGGGGGATACTGATGCAAAACCCCGCCGGTGGACGCAGCACGAGTTACCGATTGCCTGAAAAGGTGGCCTGACTCACTCTGCGGTAATGCTTTTGGTCAGGATGACCACGTTGCAGTCGGCGCGGCGCTGGTGTTCCACCTGGTCCATCATGTGGTTTACGAGGAGCAGGCCGAGGCCGTCTTCGTAGCTGTCTTCCAGGCTTGCGCCGTGGTCGGCGGCGCTGGCCCTGGCGGGGTTGAAGGTTTTGCCGTCGTCGACGACGATGACCACCAGGGATTCGCCTTCCTGGCGCAGGATGATTTCGATCCGGTGCGGCTCGTCGTCCGGGTAGCCGTGTTCGATGGTGTTCGACAGGAGTTCTTCCAGGGCGAGATTGACGCCATAGGCGATTTCCGGGGAGATTTCCCGGTCGGCGCAGAAGCGGTCGATTTTTCCGGCAATGCCGGCGATCTGGCGCAGGTCATTGACGAGCCCGAGTTCCAGTGCCGCTGTCGCTGTTTCGGTCATGGTGCCTTATTCCTCGCGCAGGGAACGGGAGAAGAAATCGGTGACCGGCTTCACCAGGAAGCTGATCACCGTGCGCTCGGTGGTGCGGATGTGGGCTTCCACGGGCATGCCGGGGGTCAAAAGCAGTCCGCCGAAAGGGCGGCCCGTCTGCTGTCCGTTCACTGCTGCCACGGGTTCTCCGGCGGACTCCGACGGCTCCTCCATGCTCAGTTCGACTTCGTACCAGGATGTGCCGAGGTTGGGGTCCCGCATGGCGTCCGCCGAAATTCGCGTGACCTGGCCATCGAATTCCGCCGTGAGGCGGGCCGGGAAACTCGAGAATCGCAGCAGGGCCTCCTGCCCAGGATAGATCTGATCGATGTCCGATGGCTGCACCTGGGCGATGACCACCAGATCGGTATCATCGGGAACGATTTGCAGAATGGGCTCGCCCGGCGCCACGACTTCACCCGGCGCAAACACTGCGGCGCCGAAGATTTCCCCCGCCACCGGCGCCCGCAACTCCATTCTGCCCAGCCGCTCGCGCACCGCGGCAAGCCGCTCCACCACCTCGTTTTCCTGTGCCCGGATATTGTTGACCTGCTCTTCGGCTTCCTCGACATGGCGCGAATCGATCAGGAGAATCTGGATTTCCAGTTCGGCGATGCGGCCCATGGCCCGGGCGATCTGGGCTTCCGCGGCGCCGGATTCGCCCGCGAGATTCTGTGCAGTGCGCTGCAGATCGAGCACCATGGGCAACTCCGAGAGGCCTCGCTCGAACAGCGATTGCTCGGCTTCGAGTTCCCTGGCGATCAGCGCCCGCTGTTCCTTGAGCGAGGCGGTTTGCGCCTCAAGCCCGGCGATCTCGTTCCGCGCCTGGCCGATCTGCTCGCGCAGCCTTTCGATCTCCCCGCCGCGGGCCGCATTGCGGGCTTCGAACAGGCGTCGCTGGCCTTCGAGAATCCGCTCGATTCTGGCTCCCCGAGCCGCCATGGCGGCAAGTTCCTCGTCGAACACGATGGCTTTGTCGCCGCGGAACTCGGCTTCGAGACGATTGCGGCGGGCGGCGAGTTCGGCGTATTGCACCGCCAGGATCGCCTCTTCGGTGCGCAGCAGTTCATCGTCAAAGCGGAGCAATACATCGCCTGGGACCACCCGGTCGCCATTGCGGGCGAGCACTTCGCTCACGGTACCGCCATCGATATGCTCCACGGCCTGATTGTAGGTTTCCACGGCGACCCGGCCGGTGGCGATTACCGCGCCATGAATCGAGGACAGCAGGCTCCAACCCACGAGCCCGCCGATCAGCAGGGCGGCGCCGCCAAAACCGAGCAGCATGGGCCGCCTGGCGGAAAATCTGTCGGTGTCGGCCTGGGGTTTCATCAGGAAGCGCCCTGCGCCGCGGCGGTACGCGGTGGATCGGATTCGGCGGAATCTTCATCGGGCTTGCGGCCCTCGAAGCGCGCGCTGGTGACCCGGGCAATGGCGTCGGCGATTTGCCGGTCGCGGCCGGGAATCGCCGGGCGGGGCGCCGGGGCTTCGGTGCCGGCGGCTTGCAGACGGGCAGGCCGGGCGGCGGGTTGGGCCCTTGCTGGAACAGCTTGTCTGGCGCCCTCGGGCCGGGCCGGAGCCGCCTGCCCGGGTTTTTGCTGCAATTGCCGCACCGGCTCCTTGCGGCGGCCGGAAGTTGCCGGCACCGGTTGTCCGCCCTGCATGACATAAACGATATCGCACTGGGCGAAAGCGCCGTGGCGATGGGCGACGATCACCGCCGCTCCGCCCCGGGCCTTGTGGTTTTCCACGGCCCTGGCCAGCGCCATGGTGCCTTCGGCGTCGAGATTCGAGTCGGGCTCGTCCATGACCACGAATACCGGGGAGCCATAAAAGGCCCTGGCCAGGGCAATGCGCTGGCGCTGGCCGCCGGAAAGCGCGGCGCCGCCCGCGGAAACCTGGAAGTCATAACCGCCAGGCAGCTTGAGAATCATTTCATGGGCGCCGGTTCGCCTGGCGGCGTCGACGATGTCCTCGTCCCTGGCGCCCGCCGACATGCGGGCGATATTCTGCGCCACGGAACCGTCAAAGAGCACGATGTCCTGGGGCAGAAAGCCGATATGCCGGCTGATATCCGAACCGTACTGCTCGAGTTCCGCGCCGTCGAGTCGCACCGAACCGGCCGCCGTCGGCCATATGCCCGCCAATGCCCTGGCCAGGGTCGATTTGCCCGAGGCCGAAGGCCCGGCGATTCCCGCGGCCTTGCCGGGTTCGAGGCGGAATGTGGCGCCGCGCACAGCGGGAATATTGGCTCCCGGCGCAACCACCACCAGGCCCTGCACTTCCAGCAGGGCCCTGGGAGCGGGCAGGGAAGTCCGGGGCGTCGGCGGCGGCGTTGCCTGCAACAGCATGGCCAGGGAGCGTCGGGCGCCGAAAGCTCTTTGCAACTGCGGCCACTGGGCCACCGCCTGGTCGATGGGCGCCAGCGCCCTGCCAAGCAGGATCGACGCCGCGATGATGATGCCGAAGGTTACCTGGCCCTGAATCGCCAGGAAGGCGCCGAGCCCGAGCATCATGGATTGCAGAAAAAGCCGCAGGGTCTTCGACATGACGCCGAACAGACCGCCCCGATCCGAGGCCGCCATGGTCTGCTCCAGCAGCTTGCCCCGCAGCTTGCCGGAATGGGCCACCACCGCGTCCTGCATGCCAAGGCCCTGGACGGTTTCGCTGTTGGCGCGCATTTGTTCGACGAAATGCATCGAACGCGCCGTGGCTTCGCCGGCTTCCTGGCGCAGTTTTCCCGTGGTCGCCTGATTGATGAGGGCGATGAGCAACAGCAACAGGCCACAAAAAAGGGCGAACACGCCCAGCATCCAGTGGAACAGGAACAGGGCGCAAAGGAAGATTGGCGTCCAGGGCGCATCGAAGAAGGCGAAGGGCCCAGGCCCCGAGCAAAAGCGCTGCATGGCTTCGAGGTCGCCGAGGCCGGTTGCCGGGCGCGCCCGCTCGGCGGGCGACAGTGCCCGGGTCAGCGTGGCCCGCAGCACCCGGTCGTCGAGCCTTTCCTGCAGCCGCGCGCCGGCCCTGGCGAGCACCCGGCCCCGGGCGTAGTCGAGCACCCCCATCATCAGAAAGAGAAAAGCGGTAATGATGACCAGGGTCAGCAGGGTCGCTTCGGAGCGGGAGGTGAGCACCCGGTCATAGACCTGGAGCATGAACAGCGGTCCGGTCAGCATCAGCAGATTGACGAAGATGCTGAAAAATCCCACCGAGGCGAACAGCCGCCAGCTTTCCGCGAGTGCCGCGCGAATCTCCCGGTCGCCGCTGCTGGTGTCGGTAATCATCTGGAGATTGTTCCGGATTCCGACCGACCGCCCGGGCCGGTGGTTCTTGTTCGGTATGGCGCGAAGTATCGCAGGACCGCACAGGATAAACAATGCGCGTCTGCGACCTCGATGTATCGAGTCGGCTGTCATTCCGGGCGTAGTCGCAGAATCTCACGCGGTGGCTTTTTGGGGAGATTCTGCGACTACGCTTCGCTCCGCGCGGAATGACGGCCTCCCTACTCATGCAAGTCCTCGAAGGCCTGATTTTGGGACAGGTAGCTGCGGCCGCTGAGGCGTTCCAGGAAGCGGCTGCCGGCGAGTTTGTTCATGATGGGCACCTTTACCTCCGACAAGTTCAGAGTAATTCCCGATTCAGCGAGCAAGTCATTGATATTTTCCAGACTTTCCAGTGCGCTCAGGTCGATGTCATTGACCGCCGGGCACATCAGCACCACGTGTTTCAGTCCCGACCGCTCGGCAACGAGGCGGAACAGCAGGCTTTCCAGGTAGCGCGTATTGGGAAAGTAGAGCGCTTCGTCGATTCGCACCGAGAGCAGGGCGTCGCTGGTTTCCACCTCGTAATGCTTGATATTGCGGAAATGTTCGGTGCCCGGCACCCGGCCGACCACGGCGACGTGAGGCCGGGAAGTCTTGAACAGGTGCAGGAGAATCGCGGCAAGCATGCCGGCGCCGATGCCGGCCTCGGCGCCGACGGACAGGGTGACGCCCAGGGTGATGGCCACGGCCAGAAAATCACTGCGCGAATGGCGCCAGGAGCGGCTGATCATGGAGAAATCGAGCAGGGCGTACACGGCGACGAGGATCACCGCGGCCAGGCAAACCCGGGGCAGCCAGTACAGCACCGGTGTCAGAAAAAGCACCACCAGGGCGATCATCAGGCTGGCGAAAATGCCCGCCGCGGGCGTGACCGCGCCGGCCTCGAAATTGACCAGGGAACGGGTGAAGCCGCCGGCCACCGGCATGCCCCCGCTGAACGCGGTCGCCAGATTGGCCGCGCCGAGGCCGGTCAACTCCCGGTTGGGCTCAATCGCCTGACGCCGCCGGACCGCCAGGGCCTGGGCCACGGATATCGACTCCACATAGCAGACGATGGCCAGCGACAGGGCGGAAAGAAACAACCCGCCAAGCAAGGCCGGGGAGAAATCCGGCAGCGTGATCGCGGGCAGGCCCGAGGGAATTTCGCCAAGCAGGGCAAACCCGGCCTGGTCGAGCTGGAATTGCCAACTCAGCCAGATTGTGACCGCCGCCAGCAGGATGGGGCCGGTGCGGGAAAGCGACCGGGCCATGGTGCGCCGCAGGCCAAACCGCACGAGCAGCAGGGCGAGGCGCTTGCGGCAAAATGCCAGAAAAACGATCGCCGCCAGCCCCAGGGCCAGGGTCGGCGGATGGGCGTCTGGCAGGTTGGCGAGCAGGGACAGCAGCAGCTCTAGGGCATTGCCGCCGCTTACCGGAACCGCGAACAGCAATCCCGCCTGACTCATGGCGATGAGTATTGCCGATGCCGTGACAAAAGACACAAGCACAGGCCTGGGGATGAAATTGGCGACGAAACCGAGCCGCAGGAATCCGGCAAGCAGGAGAATGGCGCCTGTCAGAAAGGACAGCGTCAGCGCGGCGCCGGCGTATTCCGCCGGAGTCTCGATCGGCAGTCTTGACAGGGCGGCTGCGGTCATCAGCGAAAGCACCGCCACCGGGCCCACGGAAAGCGTGCGGCTGCTGCCGAACAGGGCGTAGGTCACCAGGCTCGCCATGGCGGCGTACAGCCCGGCCTGTGGCGGAACCCCGGCCACCAGGGCAAGGCCAAGCCCCTGGGGAATGAGCATGACCGCCACGACCACGGCGGCGATTGCGTCGCTGCGAAAATCGGCGGAGGTGTAGGTTCTGGCCCAGTGCAGGGCTGGGAGCCAGTGGGGTATGGTCATGTCTCAATCTCAATGCTGGGCGGTTTGGCAACTGTGCACAAATGCCGCCTTTCCCCACGTCATCCTGCGCGCAGTCGCAGGATCTCATTGGGGGGCCACTGCGTGGGATCCTGCGACTACGCTTCGTTCCGCGCAGAATGACGAGTGGCGGGGCTTCGGATCGGGCCTCACCCCGACTCCAGCAAATTCCTCAAATCGATGATCGCGGCGTTGGCCCGGGAGAGGTAGTTGGCCATGGTCAGGGAGTGGTTGGCGAACATGCCGAAGCCCGAGCCGTTGAGGATTACCGGGAAAAAGACCGTGGCCTGGCTGGCTTCCAGCTCGCGGATGATTTGCCGCAGGCTGGCGCCGGCATTCTTGTCCGCGATGACCGCGGCGAAGTCGATCTCCACCGCCTGCAGAAAATGCATCAGCGCCCAGGCTGCGCCCCGGGCTTCATAAAACACGTCGTCGATTTCCAGCCAGGGCGTTTGCACCTGGATTTCCGCGGCCCCGGGGGTGGACTGGGCCGCGGCGGGCTCGCCGGCGGTATCGGTATTGACGCGATTCTGGCTCACGCTGGCGCTGAGCCGCTGGGACAGGCTGCCAAGCCGGGTTTCCACGTCTTCCAGCCAGGCCGCGAGATTGTCGGCCCGGGCGAAGAACTGGGCGTCGCTGTCGCCGCTGTCGGAAATCCTGGCGAGGTAGGAATAGAGGCTGTCCACGGCTTCCCGGTACTCGCTCTCGGAGGCTGGCAGAATCCAGCGGCTGTTGTCGAAATGGAGGTTCGGCTCGGCGATGATCAGGTCCGGGTCTTCGGTGGACTGGGACTGGGAGCGGCTGAAGCTCTCGCGCATGGCCCGGGACAGGTCGCGAAGCTGAACCAGGGCGCCGAATTCCCAGTTGGGAATATTATCCAGATAGACTCCCGGCGGCATGATGTCGTTGCTGAGATAGCCGCCGGGCTTTTCGAGCAGGGTTTCCGCCACGCGGATCATGGCGGCGGTGGTGGCCGTGCCGATGACTTCCTCACTGCCGCCGGCGGCGAGTTTTTCGCTGGTATTGAGCCGCACGGAAAAAGGTTCCGGCTCGTCGCTCCAGTGAATGCCCAGGGCGAGCACCACCAGAACCAGCGCGCCGCCGCCCCAGAGCGGTACCCGTCGCAAAACCCCGCCGCCCGCGCCAATCGCGGGCCATCGCAGGCGCTCCCCGAGGCTGCTCCACCGGTTTCTGAACCATTCGCCCATGGCCGGGATTCTACATGAATTGCCCGGCTATGAATGTGACGCGCGCAAGTGCAGCCGGTTACAGCGCTGAGTAATCCGGCAATCACGGTTCGCAAGATCAAACCTGCTGCCGGAACAGGCAATCAGGAATCTGGCAGTCTGAGCCTTATCAAGGCTACGCCTGAGATTTCGATATTGCCCCGCAGGCGGTAGCCCGGCACCGATTCCCGCATCACCGAATAGATCCAGCGGGCGAGTTCATCGTCGGGGGCGGTGATGAGAAAGAATGCGTCCCGGTCCCTCGCCTCGGCGGCGATTTCCGCCAGCGTGCCGCGAATCGCTTCCCCGCGGCCGCGCAGGGCCCCCTCGTCCAGTGGGTAGAACAGATCGCCGGAATCGCGCTCGATGGCAATGGCCTGGCGTGTCCCGGCAATGCCGGGATGGGCGGCGTCGATGATTTCCGCCCGCCCCAGCATGCGGTCGGCCCCGGCGAAGTTGCCCCGGTTGGCCGAATGCAGGGCCAGTTCCAGATAACGCTCCACAATGCCCCGCATGCCTTCAAGGGCGATTTCATTGTCTGGCTCGAATTGCAGCACTTCGCGGAAAAAATCGTAGGCATTGTCATGCTCCGGCGTCAGCAAACGGTCCTCGTCCAGGGCCTGGAGGCCGGAGAAGAGCAGATCGGCGATCAATCGCCGCACATCGGGGGAGATTTCCTCCACCGCGGGTTCTTCGTTCGGAATCGTGCGCAGATCAGGCAATCCGATTGCATCGTCCGCGGTCGTCTCCGTTTCCGGCGACCGCAACTGGCAGGCCGGCAATAAGGCGGCGAGCAGCAGGCTGGACAGCGGCGGCAGTCGCATGGGCATGGCTCAGGCCAGCAATTCGGAATACGGTATGAACGCCAGCAGTTCATCCGGTGTCACGGCGGTATGCGGCGGCACCACGAGCAGCCCGTCGGAACGGCTCAGGGAAGAGCCCGCGCCGGAACTCTGGTTGGCTGCGGGGAAGAGGCGCTGCCTGCCCTGGTCATCGGTGCGCAGCGAAGCGCGCAGATACTCCTGCCGCCCACCCGAACGCGGCGCGGCAAAGCCCGCCGGCAGCCGGTAAGCCACAGGCGCCGCCGCCTCGCCACCCATCATCGCGAGCAGGGCGGGGCGCACGACCAGGCAGAAGGTGACAAAGGCCGACACCGGATTCCCTGGCAAGCCAAAGAACCCCGCATCCCCCAGTTTGCCCCAGGCCAGCGGCTTGCCGGGCTTGATGGCGAGTTTCCACAGCCGCAGCTCGCCCTCGCTTTCCACCGCCGCCCGCACGTGGTCTTCCTCGCCCACGGAAACCCCTCCGGTGGAGATGATGCAGTCGGCGCTTGCGGCCCTGCGCAGCAGCGTCCTGGTGTCTTCCAGATCATCGCCGGCGATGCCAAGATCGATCAATTCCACCGGCAAGGCTTGCAGCAGGTTCGTCAGGACGTAGTAATTGCCGTTGTAGATCTGGCCTGGCCCCAGCGGATTGCCTGGCGCAACGAGTTCATTGCCCGTGGTGAACAGGGCGACCCGCAGTTTGCGCCGCACCGGAACGCTGGCGCTGCCCGTGGAGGCGAGAACGCCGATGTCCTGGGGCAGCAGGCGATGTCCGGCGCTGAACAGCGGTTCGCCGGCCCTCATGGCGTCTCCGGCGGCGCGCACATGTTCGCCGGGAGAAATGGATTCGAGGATAGTCACCTCGTTCGGCCCGGCCCTGCAGTTTTCCTGGATTACCACCGCGTCGGCGCCCGCCGGTATGGCGGCGCCGGTGAAAATGCGCGCGGCCTCGCCCCGGGGCAGTTCGCCGCCCGCCTCGCCCGCCGCAATTCGGCGACGTACCGGGAGCCGCACCGGTGCATTGGCCACGTCCCCGGCGCACACGGCATAACCGTCCATGGCGCTATTGGCGAAAGGCGGGACGTCGATAGCCGCCTGGAGGTTTTCCGCGAGGATTCTGCCCCCGGCGGCGGCGAGTTCGACCCGTTCCACGCCGCTGATGCGCGGCGCATCGCCCCAGATCATCCGGCAGGCGACATCCACCGGGGTCAGGGAACTGCCGGGATTCTGCTTCATGGAGGCTTCACGAATTCAATATGCGCCGCGTCATGCGGTGGCGCGTTTGCCCGCATCGTACAGGGACTGCACGGTTTTCTTCAATTGCTCCCGCCAGCTTCTGGCCTTGATGCCGAAAGTGTCGAAGAGTTTCTTCCCCGACAGGGTCGAATTGAAAATCTCCGGGGCGCGGACGGGTTTTTCGGTAAGCTCCACCCGGTCCAGCAGGCTGTAGATTTCCTCGTCCTGGGCGGCGGCGTATTCCAGCGTGAGCAAGGCGATTTCTTTCTCCCAGCTTGGCGTCAGTCCGCAATAGTGGTAGATGCCCCAGACATTGACCTCGCAGTCCACCTGTTGGCAGACCGCGACGATGGCGCCTGCGAGGTCTTCGGTGCTCGTGGGGCTCAGGCGGCGGCGCCAGACGTCGATCACCCCCTCGTGGCGCTTGATCGAGCGAATCCAGGATTTGATCAGCCCGCGCTTGTGGGGCCCGAACAGCCAGCCGGGACGCAGCACGATATGCCTGGCAAGCTCCCGCACCCGCCGCTCTCCTTCCAGCGAGCAGCGGCCATAGATTCCGGCTGGGTCCGGTGTATCGTGTTCGCCATAGGCGAGTTTCTTGCCGCCGCTGAAGACATAGGCGCTGGAAAGATGAAACAGGGGGAGTTCCCGCCGCTGGCAGATTTCCGCGAGCACGCCGGGCAGTTCGGCATTGATGGAACAGCAGCGTTCCTCCATGGACTGGGCGCGCTTCAGGGCGCTGTGGTTGCCGGAAATGAAGTCCGCCAGATTGATAAGCTGGGTTGGCTCGTATTCGCCGATCATGGTGTCGATGGCGGCGGCGTTGTCCGGCGTGAAGTGCTTTTCCGCCGGCGCCAGAAAGGGGATCCTGCGCTTGCGCAGAATATCCACCAGGGCCTTGCCGGTGGGGCTTCTGGCGCCGACGAGGAACAGCTTCATGGATGGGCGGCGTGACTGTTTTCGCGCATGTTGCGATGATTGGAATGGCGTCTGTCGTGAACCGGCCCGGGCTCAGAAAGGAATATCGTCGTCGTCGAAATTGTCGAAATTCGACCCGCCGCCCTGGGCCCCCGCCGCCTGGGCCTGGGCCTGGGCCTGGGGCTTGTCGCCGCCGGTTGCGGACTGGGCGGGCTGCCGCGGTTCGAATCCACCGCCCTCGCCGCCGCCCCGGGAGTCGAGCATCTGCATCTCGTTGGCGATGATTTCCGTGGTGTAGCGCTTGATGCCGTCTTTTTCCCAGGAATTCGTTCGCAAACTACCCTCGACGTATACCTTGGCGCCCTTTTTCAGATACTGCTCGACGATTTCAGCCAGCCGGCTGAAGAACACCACCCGATGCCATTCGGTGCGTTCCTGCTGCTCACCGGTGTTGCGGTCCTTCCAGGACTCGCCGGTGGCGAGGGTTACATTCGCCACGGCGGTTCCGCTGGGCGTATACCGTACTTCCGGATCCCTGCCCAGATTGCCAACCAGAATCACTTTGTTGATACCACGACCTGCCACAATGACCTCCCATATGCGCATGCTCAAGTACTGCGGCAAAGTCTATAACATTGCGCCCCGCCCCGCCCGGAATCAGAAGAACTTTTTTGCGGAAAGGGAAACCGGCGATAATGAAAACTCCATGGAAGGAATTTTTCAGAGAATTCCTACGGCGCAGGCTCCTAGCTGACCCGCATGCCGGGTTTGGCGCCGGAGTCGGGGGACAGCAGCCAGATTTCCCTGCCGCCGGGGCCGGCGGCGAGGATCATGCCTTCGGAGATACCGAATTTCATCTTGCGGGATTTGAGGTTGGCGACGACGACCACGAGCCGGTTTTCCAGATCGGCGGGATCGTAGGCGCTGCGGATGCCGGCGAAAACCGCGCGCTCGATGGGATTGCCGGTCTCGTCGTGGCCCAGGTCGAGTTTCAGGCGCAGCAGTTTGTCGGCCCCTTCCACGAAATCGGCTTCGGCGACCCGGGCCGCGCGCAAGTCGACTTTGGCGAACGTGTCCATGTCGATTTCCGCGGCAAAGGCTTCGGTGGGCGCTGATTGCGCTTGCCGATCGGCCTTGCCGCCCGCTTTTTGCCGGGCCTCCCATTCCCCGCGGGTTTCATCCACCATGGCCCGCACCTTGTCGGCTTCGACCCGGGTCAGCAGCGGACGGAAGCGGTTGATTCGGTGGTCGAGCAGCAATACGTCGAGATCGGCCCAGGCGAGCGGGTCGATGGCGAGAAATTCCTCGGCCCTTGCCGCGAGGGCTGGCAGCACGGGTTTCAGATAGCCGGCGAGCAGGCGGAAAGCATTGATTCCCGTGGTGCAAATGGCCTGCAGTTCCGGGGCCCGCCGATCGGTCTTGGCGATTTCCCAGGGCTTGCGCTCGTTGAGGTACTGGTTGGCCCGGTCGGCGAAGGCCATGATCTGGCGGATGGCCTTGCCGTATTCCCGGGCTTCGTAAAGTTCGGCGATTTCCCCGGAAGCCTGCCGGATTTCCCCGATCAGGGCTTCGTTGTCAACGGCGCCGGCGAGCCTGCCGTCGAAATTCTTGCCGATGAATCCGGCGCAGCGGCTGGCGATATTGACCAGCTTGCCCACCAGATCGGCGTTGACCCGCTGCACGAAGTCTTCCAGGTTCAGGTCGAGATCGTCCACGCCGGGGCCGAGCTTCGCCGCGAGGTAGTAGCGCAGGTACTCGGGATTCAGGTGTTTGAGATATGTGCCGGCATTGATGAAAGTGCCCCGGGATTTGGACATCTTGGTGCCATCCACAGTGACGAAGCCGTGGACAAAGACCGCATCGGGCTTCTTGTAACCCGCGCTTTCCAGCATGGCCGGCCAGAAAAAGGTATGGAAATTGACGATGTCCTTGCCGATGAAGTGGTAGATTTCGCTGTCGCCGCCGGGTCGCCACCAGGCGTCGAAATCGAGGCCTTCGCGCCCGCAGTGGTTGAGAAAGCTCGCCATATAGCCGATGGGCGCATCGAGCCAGACATAGAAGTACTTGTCCGGATGGCCGGGAATCTCGAAGCCGAAGTAGGGCGCGTCCCGGCTGATGTCCCAGTCCTGGAGGCCTTCTCCCAGCCATTCGCCGAGTTTGTTGGCCACCGCTTCGTGGACCGCCCCGCCCTGTATCCATTGCCGCAGCATTTCGCTGAATGCCGGCACGGTGAAGAAGAAATGCTCGGATTCCTTTTCCACCGGCGTGGCGCCGGACAGCACGGATCTGGGGTTGATCAGATCCGCCGGGCTGTGGGTGGAACCGCAGACCTCGCAGTTGTCGCCGTACTGTTCCCCGGCTCCGCAGCGCGGGCAGGCGCCGGTGATGTAGCGGTCGGCCAGGAACAGCTTCTTTTCCGGGTCGAACAACTGGCGAATCTTGCGCCGGGCGATATGGCCGTTGCCTTCCAGCGCCAGGTAGATCGATTCCGCGAGTCCGCGGTTTTCCTCGGAGTGGGTGCTGTGAAAATTGTCGAAGCCGATGAGGAAACCATGATAGTCACGCTCGTGCTCGCGCTGGACCCGGCCAATCAGTTCCTCAGCCGTGATGCCCTGGCTTTCGGCGCTGAGCATGATGGCGGTGCCATGGGCGTCGTCCGCACAGACGTAAATGCACTGGTGGCCGCGCATTTTCTGCAGGCGCACCCAGATATCGGCCTGGATCGCTTCCATGACATGACCGAGATGGATGTCGCCATTGGCGTAGGGCAGAGCGCTGGTAACAAGAATCTTGCGCTGACTCACCGGAAAGTCCTCGATTCAGGGCCCTCGGAGCTCGATCATCTCGAAGTCGTGCTTGCCCGCGCCGCAGTCCGGGCAGCACCAGTCGTCGGGGACATCATCCCAGGCCGTGCCCGGCGCAATGCCTTCCTCCGGCAGCCCGTGCTCCTCTTCATAAATGAATCCGCAAATCTGGCATTCCCACTTTCTCATGGGTCTTTCTCCCGCCGCGAAGCTTCGCAAACCGCGCGGCATCATACCGGAACAACCCCCCGAAATCACCCGAAGGCAGGGATTGCAACAGGCAGAGATGCAGCACTGGCGTGAAGGTTTTATCATGCGGCAGCTGCGGGGTCTGCTTGGCCTGGAGAATTTGCATGACAATCAAATCCGACCGGTGGATCAGGAGGATGGCTGCGGAGCGTGGAATGATCGAGCCTTTTGCGCCGGGTCAGGTGCGGGAGGCGGGGGACGGCCGGGTGATTTCCTATGGCACTTCGAGCTATGGCTATGACGTGCGCTGCGCCGATGAGTTCAAGATCTTCACCAATGTGCATACCACCGCCGTGGTGGACCCGAAGAACTTCGACGAGACAAGCTTTGTCAGCATCGAGGAGCCATCGTGCATCATCCCGCCGAATTCCTTTGCCCTGGCCCGCACCGTGGAGTATTTCCGCATTCCTGCCAATGTGCTGACGGTATGCCTCGGCAAGTCCACCTATGCCCGCTGCGGCATCATCGTCAATGTCACGCCGCTCGAGCCCGAATGGGAAGGTCACGTGACCCTCGAGTTCTCCAACACCACTCCCTTGCCCGCCAAGATCTACGCCGGCGAAGGCGCCGCCCAGATGCTTTTCTTCGAAAGCGATGAGCGCTGCGAGACCACCTACCGGGAACGAGGCGGCAAGTATCAGGGCCAGCGGGGCGTCACCCTGCCCAAGGCCTGAATCGCGCCAAAAAATCGGCAAACGGGCAAGAAATTGACGCCATAGCCAATAGCGTCAAGAAACCGGCATGCCGCAATTCGCGGCATGGCATCTTGAAAATCCTATAACTAACTGATTTTTGAGGCAATTTTTGATAAATAGCCGCCAGAATCCATATTGGAACGAATCTTGCTGAGCCTTTCCTACCCGCATGGATTTCGCGGTGCAGTGAGGTCCGGCAAGCAATAACAAGCGGCTAATCCATACATCGACAGGAAGTTGCGGAAGTTTAGCGGGAATTGCAGCCAAGGGATTCGAGGCGGAAATGGAGGCTTGCCCAACGCCGGAACAACAGGACGGGAAACAGGAATCAAGGGAATCATGAGTTCGGCAATTGACTACCTGGCGGAGAGAGAGGAGAGCAGGGACTGGGCTCGCCAGACAGTGGAGAAGCACGCGCCGCTGGTGAATCGCATTGCGCGGCATTTGCTGGCGCGAATGCCTGCCAATGTGCAGATTGACGATCTCGTGCAGTCCGGCATGATCGGCCTGCTCGATGCCGCGAAGAAGTACGACCACAGCAAGGGCGCCAGTTTCGAGACCTATGCCGGCATCCGCATCCAGGGCGCCATGCTCGATGAAGTGCGCAAGGGCGACTGGACGCCGCGCTCGGTGCATCGCAAATCCCGCGATGTGGCGAAAGCCATCCAGAAGGTCGAGGCCCGCACCGGGCGCAATGCCAGCGATCAGGAAATCGCCGGCGAAATGAATATCGGCCTCAGCGCCTACTTCAATATCCTGCAGGATTCCAGCGGCACCCGCCTGTTCAGCTTCGACGAGATCAGTGAAAACGCCGACCCGGCGCTGGAAATGGTGGACGGCGACCTGCCCGACCCGCTGGACAACATGCAGCACCGCCGTTTCCGCGAGGATCTGGGCGACGCCATCGACGATCTTCCCGAACGCGAGAAGCTCGTGCTGTCGCTGTATTACGAGGAAGAACTCAACCTGAAGGAGATTGGCGAGATCATCGGCGTCAGCGAATCCCGGGTAAGCCAGATCCACAGCCAGGCGGCCCTGCGGCTGCGATCGAAACTGCTGGTCTGGCGTCAGTAGCCAGGGACGCGGACGAGAGCGGATTTGCAGCCGTGAATTCCTGCGGCGCGGGCTCCCGGGCCGTATGGTCCGTCGCCGGGTTCGCTATAATCCGCCCGGGCCCTTCCACCGGAACGGCAGGCAGTGAGCGCTGAGACCCAGGATTCCCACCCCATGCTTGAAGTCCGCGCGCTGAACTGTGAGCGGAACGACCGGCTGCTGTTCCGGGATCTGTCATTTACCCTCGAAGCCGGTCAGGCGCTGCAGGTCAAGGGCGGCAACGGCTCGGGCAAGACCACCCTGCTGCGCATCATCTGCGGCCTCAACGATAACTTTAGCGGCGAGTTGTTCTGGCATGGCGCCCCGCTTGGGGAGCGGCGCGACGCTTTTCACGCCGGCCTGCTCTACATCGGCCACCGGGTCGCGGTGAATCGGATGTTGACGCCGCTGGAAAACCTGCGCTGGAGCAGCCGCCTGCGCAACCCGGCCGATGACGGGCCAATCAGCGAGGCTTTGGTACATATCGGCCTTGCCGGCTATGAGGATTCGCCCTGCCACTCGCTTTCGGCAGGGCAGTACCAACGGGTATCCCTGGCCCGTTTGCTCCTGCGCGGCGCCGGGCTGTGGGTGCTCGATGAACCCTTCACCACCCTGGACACCCATGGCGTGACCCTGCTGGAAAATCTTGTGACGCGGCACACCGAAAGCGGCGGCGCGGTGCTGATTACCACCCATCACAAACTTTCCCTGCCCGGCCTGCGCGCCCTGACCCTGGGAGTCGCAAGATGAGCGGGACAAATATCGGCACCGCCTTTCTGGCCACGCTCAAGCGCGATCTGCTGATCAGCCTTAAGCGGCGCAACGATATTCTCAACCCTTTCATGTTTTTCATCATCGTGGTGTCGCTGTTTCCCATCGGCGTCAGTCCGGAGAGCGCCATGCTGCGGCAGATCGCGGCGGGAGTGATCTGGATTGCCGCGCTGCTGGCCTCGATGCTGTCCATGGACAGCCTGTACCGCTCGGATTATGAAGACGGCACCCTGGAGCAGCTTCTGCTCAGTTCGGCGCCGTTGTATCTGCTGGTGTTCGCCAAGAATATCGCCCACTGGCTGGTGAGCGGGCTGCCGGTCATCCTGGTTTCGCCCCTGCTCGCCTACATGCTGGCCCTGCCCTCGGAAGGCTACATGACCCTGGTGGCCTCGCTGCTGCTCGGCACGCCGGTGGTGGGTATGCTGGGCTCGATTGCGGTGGCGCTGACCGTGGGCCTCGGCAGCCGCGGCTTGATACTCGCCGTGATCACCGTGCCCATGAGCGTGCCGGTATTGATTTTCGGCACCCTGGCGGTGCAGAACACCCTCGCTGGCGGTTCGCCGCTGGGCTACCTCGCCCTGCTCGGCGCCATGCTGGCGCTCACCATCAGCCTTGCGCCGGTGGCCACGGCGGCGGCATTGCGGATATCCATGAACTGAGCGCTTGCAAATCAACCATGGCAACAGCGGGGATATCGGTAACAGATTGTAGCCCGGCCCCGGCGCGGGAGTGGCTTCGGGTACAATGGCGGCGGGCGCGGCCGGGGCTGCGCCATTGATTCGCGAGGTAGCTATGGCTGGCAGATGGCAGTGGTTTCACAGGCTCGGGTCGCCGAAGTGGTTTTATGAGAAAACCACCCGCTGGCTGCCCTGGCTGTGGGGCGCCATGGCGCTGTTTCTCACCGTGGGCCTGCTCTGGGCGCTGCTGTTTCTGCCCGAGGATTACCAGCAGGGGCACACTTCCCGCATTCTCGTGGTGCATGTGGCGGTTGCCGGCACTTCACTCTCCTTTTTCCCGCTGATGGCGGTTGCCGGCACCGTAACCCTGGTGTGGCGCATGAAGCTCGCCGACATGGTGGCCAAGAATGCCGCTCCGCTTGGCGCCTGGTTTTCCTTTCTCACCCTGGCCACGGGTTCCATCTGGGGCAGCGTGAGCTGGGGCACCTGGTGGGAATGGACCGACAGCCGGCTGGTGTCGATGCTGTTCCAGTTCTTCCTGCTGCTGGGAGTCATCTCCCTGCGCGCGGCCATCGAGAATGCCGAAACCGCCGCCCGGGCCTGCGCCCTGCTGTCCATTGTGGGTTGCATCAATGTGGTGGTGATCAAGTATTCGGTGGACTGGTGGAACACCCTGCACCAGCCTTCGAGCCCGATTTCCATGGAAGTCGGCAGCCCCAATGGACCCGAGTTCTGGGTCGCCACCGTGGTGATGATCGTGGCGGTATACCTGTTTCTGGCGGTCAGCCTGATTCTGGCGACCCGCAATGAAATCCTCCAGCGGGAAAGCAGGGCCCAGTGGGTGCGGGAGCTTGCGCTGGAGGCGGGCTGATGTGGAGCCTCGTTCCCTGACCAGGCGCGGCGGCTCTTCAGGGATATCCCGCGACTATGCGTCGTTTCGCGCGGGATGACGGAGCAAGGATAGGATAGCCATGTTTGATGGTATACAATTCAACAGCTTGGGCGAGTTTCTGGCCATGGGGGGCTACGCCTTCAATGTGTGGTCTGTATACGCCCTGTTTGCGATTTTTCTGGTAGCGAATCTGGCCCTGCCGCTGCGCAAGCGCCGCCGGATTCTGCGCGAACAGCAGCGCAGGCTTGCCGCCGGCGCGGGTCAAGAGGAAGCTGGCGCTGCGGATCGCGCCGGCTGGGAATTGAGCCAGGAGCCTGGGTGGGAGAAGTGAAATGATGAAACCGCATCGGCGCAATAGGCTCGGCATTATCCTGTTCATCACCGTGGGCCTGAGCGTGGCCATCGGGCTGACTCTGTTCGCCCTGAGCCAGAACATCAACATGTTCTACTCGCCCACCGCGGTGGCCAATGGCGAGGTGGAGGCGGGCACCATGTTCCGCATCGGCGGCATGGTGAAGGACGGGTCGGTGAACCAGCGGCAGGACAGTCTCGCCGTGCGCTTCGTCACCACCGACTATGTCCATGATGTGCCCGTTGATTACGAGGGCATTCTTCCCGACCTGTTTCGCGAAGGTCAGGGCATCGTCGCCGAAGGAAGGCTTGACGCCGCCGGCGTATTCCAGGCCAGCCGGGTCCTGGCCAAGCACGATGAGAACTACATGTCGCCAGAAGTGAGAGCCGCCATGCAACAGGCCGGCGCCAGCCCGGAAAACCATTCGTTCAGGGAATCCCCGGAGGACTGAATGATCCCTGAACTGGGCCAGTTCTCGCTGATTCTGGCTTTTTGCCTCAGTATATTGCTCGGGACGCTGCCTCTTGCCGGGGCCGCCATGGGCAATGGTCTGTGGATGAGTCTTGGCCGGCCACTCAGCGCCGGCCTTTTCGTCTTTCTCGGCATCTGTCTTTTCATACTGGGTCATGCCTTCGTCACCGATGATTTCTCGGTGCGGGTCGTCGCCGCCCAGTCCAATTCCCTGCTGCCCATGCAATACAAGCTGACCGCGCTGTGGGGCGGCCACGAGGGCTCCTTCCTGCTGTGGACCTTCATGCTTTCCGGCTGGATTCTTGCCGTCAGCGTATTCAGCGGCAGCATGCCCCGGGAGTTCGTCGCCCGGGTGCTTGGCGTGCTCGGCCTGTTGTGCGCCAGCTATATCCTGTTCATGCTCGCTACTTCCAATCCCTTTGATCGCATGGCGCCGGTGCCGCCCGCCGATGGCGCGGACCTCAACAGCGCCCTGCAGGACATCGGCTTCATTCTGCATCCACCGACGCTGTACATGGGCTATGTGGGCTATTCGGTGGTATTCGCCTTCGCCATAGCCGCCCTGCTCAGCGGCCGCCTCGATGCCGCCTGGGCGCGCTGGTCGCGGCCCTGGGCCAATGTCTCCTGGGCGATTCTGACCATCGGCATCGCACTGGGAAGCTGGTGGGCCTATTACGAACTCGGCTGGGGCGGATGGTGGGCCTGGGACCCGGTGGAGAATCCGCCCCTGATCACCTGGCTGTTCGGCGCGGCATTGATTCATTCCCTGGCGGTCACCGAAAAGCGCCGCGTATTCAAGAGCTGGACGGTGCTGCTGGCCATTCTGGCCTTTGCCGGCAGCCTGCTCGGCACCTTCATTACCCGCTCGGGCCTGCTGACATCGGTGCACGCCTTCGCCAGCGACCCCTCCCGGGGCGTGTTCATTCTCGGCATTCTCGGCGTGTCCGTTGGCGGCGCCCTGCTGCTCTACGCCTTCCGCGCGCCGCTGATCAAGAGCGAATTCGGCTTTGGCTCGCTGTCCCGGGAAGTTTTCCTGCTGGCCAACAACATCATTCTGGTGGTGGCCGCGGCCTCGGTGTTTCTGGGCACGCTGTTTCCCATGTTTTATCAGGCGCTGACCGGCGATCTGATTTCCATTGGCCCGCCCTATTTCAATCTGATTTTCGTGCCCTTGATGATCGTGCTCGCGATGCTGCTCGGCATCGGGCCCATCAGCCGCTGGAAAAAGACTTCGGGCGGCTACCTGAGGCGGCAACTCGGCAGGGTGGCGCTGGCGAGTCTGGCGCTTGGCGTGGCATTGCCCCTGATCGTGCTGCTTGAGATTTCACTGCCCGCCACCATCGCCGTGGCGCTGGCGCTGTGGATAACCCTTACCATCGGCCGGGACCTGCTGGTGAAAACCGTCAACAAGCCAGGCCGCTGGCAGGGCCTGCGTTCGCTTGCCTATGGCTATTACGGCATGCAGGGAGCCCATTTCGGCGTTGCCGTCATGCTTGTGGGCGTGGCCCTGACGAGCTGGTTCAGCACCGAAACCAGCGTGCTGCTGCGGCCGGGAGAAACCGTGGCCCTGGGCGAGTACGAGTTTCGCTTCGATGGCAGCGAACGCATCGCCGGTCCCAACTACCAGGCCGACCGGGCCGCGGTCCTCGTGACCCGGGACGGCGAGCCGGTGGCGGACCTCTATCCCGAGTTGCGGGTGTATCTCGCCAGCGGCGCGCCTTCCACCGAAATGGCCATTGACGCGGGATTGATGCGGGACCTGTTCGTCACACCGGGAGAGATACGCGACAACGGCGCCTGGACCATGACGGTGTATGTCAAGCCCTTTGTGCGTTGGATCTGGCTTGGCGCGATTATCATGTCCCTTGGCGCCACGCTGGCGGCGGCGGACCGCCGCTATCGCAAGCTGGCCAGAATGCGTCGGGAAGAAACTGTTGCCGTCGGCAGCGCAGGTGAGCGAGGCGGCCTGCAACCGGCGCCGGGAATCGGCTCTTGAACCCTCCGGCACAGAAGCGGATTTTCTTCATTCCCGCCGCGGCGTTTCTGCTGCTGGCGGTTTTCCTCTGGCGGGGGCTGTATCTCGACCCCACCGAGTTGCCTTCGGTCCTCATCGACAGGCCCATGCCGGAATTCGCCATGACTACCGTGGAGGACCAGCCGGTGGGCAACGACGAACTGCCGGACCAGGTTTTCCTGCTCAATGTCTGGGGCAGTTACTGCCTGCCCTGCCTGGTGGAGCACCCCACCCTGATGCGGCTCTCGGAAGAAGGCGAATTCCCCGTGGTGGGGGTGAACTACAAGGACCGGAAGCAACTGGCGCTGGACTGGCTCGACCTCAATGGCAACCCCTTTGCTTACAGTATTCTGGACGAGGAAGGCCGCTTTGGCATTGATCTGGGTGTCTACGGCGCGCCGGAGACCTTTCTGGTGGACGGCGAGGGAGTGATTCGTTATCGCCATGTGGGTGTTCTCGATGAGTCGGTCTGGCGCGAGGTCTTCGAGCCGGCCATCGACGAATTGCGCGATCCTGGCCCCGGGCCCTGAGCGGCCCGGTCCTTGCGCCCGGACTGACATGACTTTCCCGCGAATCCTGCTGCTGCCCTTCCTTTTGTTGCTTGTGGCGCCGGCTGGCCTTGCCCAGGTGGATGCCTTTGCCTTCGAGAACGACGAACAGCGGCAGCGCTTCCGCCGCCTGTCCAATGAATTCCGCTGCCCCATGTGCCAGAACGCCAATCTCACCGGCTCCACCGGCGGCGTTGCGGAAGACCTGCGCCGGGAAATCCACCGCATGATCCTGGCGGGCAATACCGATACCGAAATCGAGCAGTTCATGTTCGAGCGTTACGGCGACTTCATTTTTTATCGTCCTCGCCTGCGGCCCGACACCGTGCTGCTCTGGTTCGGGCCTGTGCTCTTTCTGCTGCTCGGGGCCTGGATGGGCTGGCGCATCCTGCGGCGAGCGGACAACCGGGAGAAGCAGACGCCCGCGGCGGATCTCGACACCGGCGAGCGGGAAAAGCTGCGGCGGTTGCTCGATAATGAATGAATTCACCGTCGCGTTCTGGCTGGTATGCCTGGCGCTTTTGGCATTGGCGGCAAGTTTTATCGCCGTGCCCATATGGCGCGCCCGGCGCGGCGCATGGAAAGTTTACGAAACAGCCCGCATCCAGGCCAATGTCGCGCTTTTCCGGGAGCGCAAGCACGAACTGGAGATGGAATTTGCCGCCGGCGAGTTCGACCGGGAACAATTCGACACCTTGCTGCTCGAATTGCAGACCAGCCTGCTCACCGATGTGAATGAGGAGGAACCCAAGGCGGGCGCTGCGGCGGAAGCCTTCTCCTGGCGCGCTCCGGCGGTCCTCGCGCCCCTGATACTGATGGCGCTGCTGCCGCTGGCGGCCGGGCTGATGTACCGGCAATGGGGCCAACTCGACGATGTGGAACTGATGGACCAGTTCCAGCGCAGCGTGGCGGCGAGCGGCGATCCGGAAGCGGCCGGCGAACTTGCGCTCAGTCTCGGGCAGGCGGTGCGGGATGATCCCGACCGCCCCTGGGCCTGGTATTTCCTCGGCGAAAACCTGTCCACCCTGGGCATGTTCGACGTGGCCAATTCGGCCTTTCGCCAGGCCGCCGGACAAATGATCGAAGACGAGGAAAAGGCCCTGGCGCTCGGCCGGGTCGCGCTTACCGCCTATATCCTCGCGCAGTTCGAGATTACTCCCGAAGTGCGGGGCATCATCGACGAAACCCTGGCGCTCAATCCCGATGAGCCCAATATTCTGCAACTGCTTGCCGGCGAGGCGGAGGAAAACGGCGATTTCGATGCCGCCATCGGCTACTGGCGCCGCCTCTCGCAACTGAATCCCGATTCCCCGGCCGCCCGGGAAAACATCGCCAACCTGCAAAGGCTGCGCGATGGCGGGGAGGCCGCCGGCCCGGCCATTGAAGTCGCCGTCGCCATCGCCGAAGAACTGCAGCTCGACTCGCAACTTCGGGTATTTGTCGCCGCCCGCAATGCCGAAGTCGAAGGCATGCCGCCCCTGGCGGTGGCCGACCTCAGGGTGGCCGACTTGCCCGCCCGCATCCGCCTCGACGACAGCATGGCGGTGGGCCCTTTCAACCTGTCCTCCGCCAATAGGGTTTTTGTCAGCGTGCTGGTATCACAATCCGGCTCGGCCAATCGCGGCGCCGGCGATTTTTTTGTCGAATCCGAACCCTTCTCCGTGGCAAACCCGCCGTCCCCGCTGGAACTGGAAGTGTCCGATCTCGTTCCCTGAGCGCGATTGCCGCCGCCTGTCTGTGCCCAATGGAACAGTTTCTCACCATAGCCATGGCCCATCTGCTGGCAGTCGCCTCGCCGGGGCCGGATTTTGCCGTGGTGTTCAAGCAGAGTGTGAATGGCGGAACCAGGGCGGGGCTTTGGACCAGCGCCGGCGTGGGCTCCGGCATTTTTCTGCATGTCGCCTATTGCGTGCTCGGCGTGGCCTTGCTGCTGGCCCGGGTGGATTGGCTGTTCGCCCTGGTGAAATGGATTGCCGCGGCCTATCTCGCCTGGCTCGGCGCCCAGGCCTTGCGCAACGCCTGGCAGGCCGGCGCCGCGGCAGAGGCCGGCGTTTCCAGCGCGGTTCTCGCCCCGCAGCGGGCTTTCGCCACGGGTTTTCTCACCAATGGGCTCAATCCAAAAGCCACCTTGTTCTTTCTGGCCTTGTGGACCGTGGTCATCAGCCCGGAAACGCCGCTGCAAGTGCAGATTTTCTACGGCGTCTATCTGGCCCTGGCAACTTTCGCCTGGTTCGCCCTGCTTTCCCGGCTGCTTGGCCGGCAGGCCGTGCGCGGTTTTCTGCTTCGCGCCGGCCGCTGGTTCGAAGCCGGCATGGGCGCCGTGCTGCTCCTGCTCGCGGCCCAGATCGTCCTGATCGGCTGAATTACCGCAGGCTCCCACCCCTTCTTGGCGCGGCAAAACATCCCGCCTGGTCATTCTGCGTGGAGCGAAGCGCAGCTGCGGAATCTCATGCAGCACCCTGATTCTCCGACTGCGCGCAGAATGACCGGAAGCCACCGCGCAACAGATCGTGACCACCGACCGGCTCGCCATCGGGGTGGTGATCGTGCTTGGCCTGCTCTGGGTTCCCGTGATGCCGGCGATATCCGAGGGAGGACTGTACCAGTATCTGCAAAATGTGCAGAGCTATCTGGCGCCGCCGATCACGGCGGTATTCCTGCTGGGCATCTTCAGTTCCCGGGTCAACGCCCGGGGCGCGCTTTGGGGAATGGCCGCGGGATTCGTCCTCGGCATGACCAAACTCGGCTCCCAGGCAATCTTCGGCAGCGGCAAGATCGAGAATCCGGCCCTGCTTGCGGCCATCGCCGATTTCAATTTCCTCTACTTCTCCTTCTGGATTTGAGTGGATTCATTGCTTCATCAAGTGGTATTTGGCCAATTTTCTCGCCGCCCTTATGCACTTGGAGAAAACCACGCGACTTTCTCAGCCAATGATCGGGATCGGTAACCTCACCACGTTCAAGAAAGGAGACTTGGGATATATCACCCAATTCAGCGAGTTGTGGTTTTCCCGCCAGTACTACAATGGCTGGACCGCCCCGGCCCCGGATTGTAAGTACTTCGTTCAACAATTCACGGCATGCGGAAGGCGCCATCAGGTGCGCTTCGTCGATCAGGAGAATCAGCGGGCTCGATTTGCACTTGGCCACCAGGCCCTTGCGAACTTCGTTTCTGGAAATTTCGCCCCGCTGCCATTTGGCCTGCATCCCGCGCCAATCCAGTCCCCATTCACTCGGTTTCAGCGCCTCCCACAGGGATTGACCCAATAGGCCGATCAGTTCCCTGCGAGCGTCTTCGGCACTCTTCAGGTCGGTTTTGGAGTTCCGGAGCGATCAATCCCATTTGCTGGAGCAGCAGGCGAGCCGACCGCGAGACCACTCCGGCGGACTCTTGTAATCTGTCCTTGCAGTTTCCTGCGTTCGTGTACATGCTGCGGAAACAGCCCGGCGCGCGTCAGTTCACTTAGCACGAATTGCTGCCGCTGCTTGAAGCGGTCCCTGCGTCTTCGCGCAGAACGCTTCTCTCTGCGAGTAGCCGCCAATGTGGCCAGGGATTGGGCGTGCCGTCCTTCCGCAAATATTCGCGACCCGGCGGACTCGATGGCGCAAGGTTCACCGTTTCCGTCAAGCTGGAGAACGCTCCAGCCAAGGGAGTTGGTCCCCACATCAAGGCCTAGTCGATACTTCATGCTGCTTTGCGTACTCCGGCACTGCTGATAGTCAGAACTCATGATAGCCGCAAATCGATTCCGTTTTCGTGCTTGTTACAGACTTGCGTGACGGTCTGTCCCTTGGAACATGGGTAGTGATACTTGACTGATTTGCTTGGTTATTGAATAATCGTCCCCATGTATGGTTTACGGCGGGTTTTGTAGTGCAATTGACGACCAAAGGCAGATATGCGGTGACCGCGATACTGGATCTTGCGCTGCATGGCGGCGAAGGTCCGGTGAGTCTGGCTGATATTTCCGGGCGGCAGGACATTTCCCTGCCGTATCTTGAGCAGTTGTTCGGCAAGTTGCGCCGGGCGGGGGTTGTCAACAGCGTGCGCGGCCCGGGCGGCGGTTATGGGCTGGCCCGGGATGCATCGGCGATCTTTGTCGCCGAGATCATCGACGCGGTGGATGAATCGGTGGACACCACCCGCTGCCAGGGCGCCGGCGACTGTCAGGGGGGCGAAACCTGTTTGACGCATTCCTTCTGGGAGGACCTGAGCGAACAGATTCTCGGTTTCCTTCAGGGCGTCAGTCTCGCCGATCTCATTGCCCGCCGCGAGGTGCGCCGCATCGCCGGTGAGCAGGACCGGAAACAGCACGGCAAGGCGCCCCGGATACCCCTGGCGATGACCGGCGCCGGACTGGATGAAACACGAATTTCGGCTGGCGCACCATAGCTGGCCTTCATGGAGCAAAGCATGCAATATCCCATTTATCTCGATTACGCGGCAACCACGCCGGTGGACCCGAGAGTCGCCTCGGCCATGGCGGAATGCCTCACCATTGAAGCGAATTTCGGCAATCCCGCCTCGCGTTCCCATCAGTTCGGCTGGAAAGCCGAGGAGGCCGTGGAAAACGCCCGCCGCAATGTGGCCGACCTGGTGAACTGCGATCCCCGGGAGATCGTCTGGACCTCGGGCGCAACCGAGGCCGACAATCTGGCATTGAAAGGCGCCGCCCATTTCTATCGCCGCAAGGGCAGGCACATCGTCACTTCCAGGATCGAACACAAGGCCGTGCTCGACAGTTGCCGCCAGCTTGAACGCGAAGGCTATGAAGTGACCTATCTCGATCCGGACAGCAACGGCCTGATTTCCCCGCAAGCCGTGGAGCAGGCCCTGCGTCCCGACACCATTCTCGTCTCGCTGATGCACGTCAACAACGAGATCGGCGTGATCAACGATATTGAAGCCATCGGCGAAGTCACCCGCCGCCGCAAGGTGGTCTTTCATGTGGACGCCGCCCAGAGCGCCGGCAAGCTGGAAATCGACCTGGAGCGGATGCAGGTGGACCTGATGTCCTTTACCGCCCATAAAATCTACGGCCCCAAGGGAATTGGCGCGCTGTACGTGCGCCGCAAGCCCCGGGTCCGCATCGAACCCCAGATTCACGGTGGCGGACACGAGCGCGGCATGCGTTCGGGCACCCTGGCGACCCACCAGATCGTCGGCATGGGCGAGGCCTATCGCATCGCCAGGGAGGAAATGCATGAAGAGGCCCGCCGCACCCTCGCCCTGCGGGAACAACTGCTGCGGGGGCTTGAAGACGTGGAGGAAGTCTACGTCAATGGCGACCTGACCCGCCGGGCGCCGGGCAACCTCAATATCAGCTTCAATTTTGTGGAAGGCGAATCCCTGATGATGGCCCTGCGGGAGCTCGCGCTGTCTTCGGGTTCCGCCTGCACCTCGGCCAGCCTCGAGCCCTCCTATGTGCTGCGGGCGCTTGGCCGCAACGACGAACTCGCCCACAGTTCGCTGCGAATTTCCATCGGCCGTTTCACCACTGCCGAAGATATCGATTACGCGATCGAGCGTATCCGCCATGCCGTCGCCAAGCTGCGGGAGCTTTCCCCGCTCTGGGACATGTACAAGGACGGCGTGGACCTCGATCAGGTTCAATGGGCTGCGCACTAGGGCGCAGGGGAGCAAAAGCAAGATGGCATATTCAGAGAAGGTGCTCGACCACTACGAAAACCCGCGCAACGTGGGCCGTCTCGATGACGACGACGCCAATGTGGGAACCGGCATGGTGGGCGCCCCGGCCTGCGGCGATGTCATGCGCCTGCAGATCAGGGTCGATGGCGATGGCGTGATCGAGGACGCCAAGTTCAAGACCTATGGCTGCGGTTCGGCCATCGCGTCGAGTTCGCTGCTGACCGAGTGGGTCAAGGGCAGGTCGCTCGATGACGCCACTCGGATCCGCAACAAGGACATCGCCGACGAACTCGGCCTGCCGCCGGTGAAGATCCACTGTTCGGTGCTCGCCGAGGACGCCATCAAGGCGGCCATTGCCGATGTGCGCAAGAAGCAGGAACAGGCGGAATAAAAAAACCATGGCCATTTCCATCACCGAAACCGCCGCGAGCCACGTCGCCAGGCAGCTTGCCGAGCGCGGCCGCGGCCTCGGCATTCGCGTGGGCATTACCACCACCGGCTGCTCGGGCATGGCCTATGTGCTTGAATACGCCGACCAGCTCCAGGAAGGCGATCAGGTATTCGAGGCCCACGGCGTCAAGATCGTGGTGGACCCGAAGAGCCTCGTCTATATCGACGGCACTGAAATGGACTTTGTCAAGCAAGGACTTAACGAAGGTTTCGAGTTTCGCAATCCCAATGTGAAAGGCGAGTGCGGCTGCGGCGAAAGCTTCAGCGTCTGAGCCCGCCGCCGGATTGAGGCTTTGCCGTGCTCGCCATTGCCGACAACTATTTTGCCCAGTTCGCCTTGCCGGTCGATTTCGAGATCAATTCCGACAAGCTTGGCTCCCGGTATCGAGAATTGCAGGCCGAGGTACACCCGGACCGCTTCGCCGCGTCCGGCGAAGAGCAGCGCCTGCAAGCCATCAAGCTCAGCAGCTACCTTAACGAAGCTTATGAAACGCTGAAATCTCCCCTGCGCCGGGCGGGCTATCTGCTGCGGCTGCGGGGTATTGACGTGGAACAGGTTGCCCAGTCCGACCTTGCGCCCGGGTTGCTCGTCGAACAGATGGAACTGCGCGAGAGCCTTGCGGAGCTGCCCGGGGGCGAATCCGCTTTCGACCGGCTCGATGAACTGAACCGCAAAGCCGCAAGCTGGCTTGCCGAGCGCCAGCGGCAATTTGTCCGGGCCCTGGCCGGGAATCGGCTCGACCAGGCCAGAAAGCTGTTCCACGAGTTGCAGTTCCTGCACAAACTCCAGACGGAAATCGACAAGAAGGAAGAATCCCTTGAGTCTGTTGCAGATTTCTGAACCCGGCGGCGGCGACCCGCGGCGAGCGGTCCATCGGCGGGCGGCGGGCATCGATCTCGGCACCACCAATTCCCTCATCGCCACGGCGATCAAGGGTGAGGTGCGCACCCTCGCCGACGCCGGCGGCGCCCATTTGCTGCCTTCGGCGGTGCAGTATGGCGCTGGCGGCGTACTCGCCGTGGGCGCCGCGGCAAAAGCCCGGTCCGCCGCGGACCCGGGCAATGTCATCGTCTCGGCCAAGCGCGCGCTCGGCAAGAGCTTTGCGGAACTGCAGTCGGGCGGCGGTTTTCGCCAATACCGTTTTGACGCCGGCAAGGGCGACGCCGCGCCGGCCTTTGTTACCGCGGCCGGCCCCAGGGACCCGGTGGAGGTTTCCGCCGCAATCCTTCGCGCTCTCGCTGAGCGCAGCAGGGAACAGACCGGCGAGGAACTCGCCGGCGCCGTCATTACGGTTCCCGCGCACTTTAACGATGCCCAGCGGCAGCAGACCCGGCAGGCCGCCAAACTGGCCGGCATTGAAGTGCTCCGCCTGCTCAATGAACCCACCGCGGCGGCGGTGGCCTATGGCCTCGACCGGCGCGAGCAAGGCAATATCATTGTATTCGATCTTGGCGGCGGCACTTTTGACGTGTCCCTGCTCAGCCTGCGAAAAGGCGTATTCGAAGTGTTGGCCACCGGCGGGGACACGGCGCTTGGCGGCGATGATTTCGATCAGGCCGTGGCCGACTGGCTGATTGCCCGGAGCGGCGCGGAAGCCGTGGCCGCCGCGGACTGGCCGGCGCTGTTGCAAGTGGCCAATCAGGCGCGGGAACGGCTTGGCGATGCGGACCAGGCCGAGGTCGTCTGGCGCGATTGGCGCGGAGCCCTGGATGCGGCGCAGTTCGCCGAAATCGCCGCGCCCCTGGTGCGGCGCACAATCCTGAGTTGTCGCCGGGTCATGCGGGACGCCGGCGTGGATACCGGTGCCATTGACAATGTGCTGCTGGTGGGCGGCGCCACGAGAATGCCCCTGATCCGCCGGGCGGTGGCGAAATTCTTTGGCCGCGAGCCGCTGGCCGATATCGACCCGGACCGGGTGGTCGCCATGGGCGCGGGCATTCAGGCCGAAGTGCTCATCGGCAACCAGCCCACCGGCGATTTCCTGCTGCTTGACGTCAATCCGCTTTCGCTTGGCATCGAAACCATGGGCGAACTCGTGGAAAAGATCATTCGCCGCAATACCGCAATTCCCGTTGCCAAATCGCAGGAATTCACCACCTTCAAGGACGGTCAGACCGCCATGGTCCTGCATGTGGTGCAGGGCGAGCGGGAACTCGTCGGCGAGTGTCGCTCCCTGGCGCGCTTCACTCTCGGCGGCATCCCGCCCATGGTGGCTGGAGCGGCGAAGGTGAAGGTGACTTTTCAGGTGGACGCCGATGGCCTGCTCAGCGTGTCGGCGGAGGAGGCGAGCACCGGCAGCAAGGCCGAGGTGCAGGTAAAACCCAGCTTCGGGCTCGACTCCGGCCAGATCGAACAAATGCTCAGGGATTCCCGGGACCATGCCCGGGATGACATGCTGGCCCGAGCCCTCGGCGAGGCGAGGCTTGACGCCACCCGCCTCATGGACGCCATCGGCGGCGCAATCAAGGAAAACGGAGAAATTCTCTCAGCCGCTGAAAAAAGCGGTATCGAGCAGGCCCTCGCCGAACTTCGCGACGCCATGGCGGAACACGACTCCGCCCGGATCGAAGAACTGACCCAACGGCTCAACCATGTCAGCGAAGCCTTCGCCGCCCGGCGCATGAACCTGACGGTGGGCGCCGCCCTGCGCGGAGAATCCATCGATACTCTCAGTCGAGAGACCGAATAAGGCCCAGAGACCCGAAATGCCAAAGATCACCATCCTGCCACACGAATCCATCTGCCCGGAAGGCGCCGAGTTCGAAGCCGAACCCGGCGTCAGTGTGCTCAATGCCGCCCTTAGGCAGAAGGTGCGCATCGAACACGCCTGCGAAAAATCCTGCGCCTGCACCACTTGCCATGTCATTCTCCGGGAAGGCTTCGATTCGCTGGAGGATCCCAGCGAAAACGAGGAAGACTATCTCGACAAGGCCTGGGGCCTCGAACCCGAATCCAGACTGAGCTGCCAGGCCATCGTCGCCGACGAGGACCTGGTGGTCGAGATTCCGAAATACACGATCAACATGGTGTCGGAAAATCACTGATTTCTTGGAAATTTCCGCCCGGACGAATTATTCGGCTGTGCGGGATAATCAGGAGGCGCGTATTATGAAGTGGACCGATGTTAATGACATAGCAATTGAACTGGCCGAACAGCACCCGAATGTCGATCCCCAGTGGGTAAGCTTCGTCGACCTGCACCGATGGGTCTGTGAGCTGGAAGATTTCGATGACGATCCCAACCGCAGCGGCGAGAAAATCCTGGAAGCAATCCAGATGGCCTGGATAGAGGAAGCCGATTGACCCGGCAGCGACGGCCCCAAGCCACATGATTCCCGGGCGTGATACCATCCGCCGTGGTAACTCTTGCCGGTCCCCGCGCAATGACAGGTTATGAACCCCGCCAGGCCCGGAAGGGAGCAACGGTAGTAGCTGACGCATGTGCCGCGGTGTGGCTGGCAAGGGCTACCGCCCAACCCGGCCGGGCAGGCGGGGATTCCCCGGTTTCATGGCACAGGCCCGGGCGGCAACAGGGTAAGCGACAGGCATGAGCTACCAGGTACTCGCCAGAAAATGGCGCCCCGGCGATTTCAGCGAAGTTGCCGGCCAGGAGCATGTCCTCAAGACGCTGATCAACGCCCTCGACAAGCAGCGCCTCCATCACGCGTATCTGTTCACCGGCACCCGGGGCACCGGCAAGACCACTTTGGCCCGCATTCTCGCCAAATGCTTCAACTGTGAGCAGGGCGTCAGCGCCACGCCCTGCAATGTCTGCGGCGTCTGCGCGGAAATCAGCGAAGGCCGCCATCTCGACTTGTTTGAAATCGACGCCGCCTCGCGCACCAAGGTTGAGGACACCCGGGACCTGCTCGATAACGTTCAGTTTGCCCCATCACGGGCGCGCTTCAAGGTCTATCTGATCGACGAAGTCCACATGCTTTCGAGCCACAGCTTCAATGCCCTGCTGAAAACTCTGGAAGAGCCTCCGGAGCACGTCAAGTTCCTGTTCGCCACCACCGATCCCCAAAAACTGCCGGTGACCATTCTTTCCCGCTGCCTCCAGTTCCACCTGCGCAACCTCGGCCCCAAAACCATCGTCAAGTATCTTGGCCCCGTACTTGAAAAGGAACAGATCGAATGTGAAACCGATGCCCTGTGGCAGATTGCAGACGCCGCCGCCGGCAGCATGCGCGATGCCCTGACCCTGCTTGACCAGGCGATCTCCTACTGCCAGGGCAGAATCAAGGCGGAAGCCGTGGTGGAAATGCTTGGCATTCCTCCCAGGCAACATGTCTTTGCCCTGCTGCGGGCCATGGCCTCGGGAGACCTGCCGGGAGTGCTCAAGGTCAGCAGGGAATTGGCGGGGCAGATACCCGATTACGCCCAGACCCTGGACAGCCTGCTATCGACGCTGCACCGGCTCGCTCTCGCCCAGGCTTATGCGGACGCCATCGACAATCACCGGGGGGACCGCGGGGAGATACTTGAACTCGCCGGCAAGTTCAGCGCGGAAGACCTGCAACTGTACTACCAGATCGGCGCCAGGGGCAGGGAAGAGCTTGCCCTGTCCGGCGACGCCCGGGCCGCTTTCGAAATGCTGCTGCTGCGGATGCTGGTGTTTTCTCCGGAACCCGCGGTCACAGCGGCCCCATCATCCGAAACACCATCGTCCGGGGAACCACCACTTCCACCGGAAACACGGGAGTCTCAGCCAGCGGAGCCAGCATTCCCCAGCGATTCCGCGCCACCCTGGGAAGAGCCGGCCCCGTCCGACCCGGGTCCGGCGCCCGGTCAGCCAGCCAAATCCAAGCCCACTGCCAACGATTCCCTGGTGGCGGACTTCGAACAGGACCCTGTGGTCCAGACCCTGGTCAGGAACTTTTCCGGCACCGTGCTCAGGGACAGCGTCACCACAGTACAGAGCCGAGGTAGTCAATGACGGATTTCACCGAGATAATGAAACAGGCCAGGCAACTCAAGGATCGCATGGAACAGGCGAAAGAGGAACTTGCCGCCACCGTGGTCGAGGGTCAGGCCGGGGCCGGCGCGGTCAGGATTCGCATGAATGGCCGCTACGACGCCATTGAAGCCAGCATCGACGAGAACATTGCCCGGGAAGACAGGGAAATTCTGGAAGACCTGATTTGCGGCGCGATCAACGACGCCGTTCGCAAGATCGAACAGGAAAACCAGCGGGCCATGCGCGGCATGGCGGGTTTCGCCGGACTGCCCCCCGGCTTCAAGCTGCCGTTCTAGGAAGGAATCCGCACCCCGGGAATACGCCGCGTGAGTTCCAGTCCACTGATTGATGAGTTGATCGAAGCATTCCGTTGCTTGCCCGGAGTCGGGCAGAAGTCAGCCCAGCGCATGAGCCTGCATCTGCTGGAGCGAAACCGGCAGGGCGGCCGCAAGCTCTGTGAAAGTCTTGCCGGGGCGCTGGAGAAAATCGGCAATTGCCAGTACTGCCGCAATCTTACCGAGGAAAAAAGTTGCCGGATCTGCGCCAATCCGGCCCGGGACCAGACCCTGTGCTGCGTCGTGGAAACGCCGGCGGATGTCCTCGCCATTGAGCAGGCGGGCGCCTACCGCGGGGTGTATTTCGTGCTCATGGGCCATCTCTCTCCCATTGATGGCGTCGGGCCGGACCAGCTCGGGATTCCCCTGCTGCTCAAACGGGTGGCCGACGCCGGATTCAGGGAACTCATTCTCGCCTGCAACGCCACCGTGGAAGGCGACGCCACGGCCTGGTATATCGCCGAACAACTGCGCGGCGCCGGAATTGCGGTGTCGAGAATCGCCCATGGCGTTCCCGTGGGCGGGGAACTGGAGTATACCGACGGCGGCACCCTGTCCCACGCCTTTGCCGGCCGCACTCCCATGCGGCAAGCCTGACGCAATGACCGCGACCCTTGCAAATTACGAATATGTCGCGGATCAGGACCGCTTCGCCCAGCTCTGCGGGAGCTGGCTTGATTCCCCCGCGGTGGGCCTCGATACCGAATTCATCCGCACCCGGACCTTTTATCCAAAAACCGGCCTGTTGCAATTCTGTGTTGATTCCCGCTGCTTCCTGGTGGACCCGCTGAAGATCAGCGACTGGGAACCTTGCCGGAAACTGCTGGCGGGCGCCACCATGGTGATTCACGCGGCGGGGGAGGATCTCGGCCTGCTGCAGCATCTGCTCGGCGCGGTTCCCGCAAAACTGTTCGATACCCAATTGGCGGCGGCTTTTCTCGGCGTCGGCTTCAGCCTGAGTTACCGGGATCTGGTCAGCGAATTCTGCGGCATCGATCTTCCCAAATCGGAAACCCGCTCAAACTGGCTGCAGCGCCCCCTGAGCACGGCGCAATTGCAGTACGCGGCGGCTGACGTGCGGTTCCTGCCGGCCCTGTGGCAGAAGCTCGGACAGCGACTCGACGAGGAGCAAAAGCTTGATTGGTTCACTGCCGACTGCCGGGAATCGACCGCCTCCGCGATTCGCAACGAGGACCCCCGGAGCTGGCGGGAAGCCTGGCGGCAGATCAATGATCACGAACTGCTTGATGATCGCGGCCTGCTGCTGTTGCAGCGGCTTTGCCGCTGGCGGGAGAAGGAAGTCCGCGCCCGCGACCTGCCCCGCAATTGGCTGGTGGCCGACCGGGACCTGGTCGCCCTTGCCAGGGGCCTGGAGAGTTGCCGGAACATTGGGCCGGAGAAGATTCGCAACGCCGCAGGCGCCAATCCGAAATTCGCTTCGCGCTTCGCCGCTTCCCTGACCCGTTGTCTCAATGAGCCGGATGAGGATCTGGCCCAGCCGCCCAGCCGCCGGCAATCCCCGGCGTTCGGGCGGTCCCTGCGTGAACAGCTCAAGCTGTGGCGCAATCTTGCGCAGCGGGAAGCCAGCCGCATCCGGGTCTGCCCCGAACTGCTCGTCCGCCGCAGGCAGATGCAGCAATTGGTGCAATCCCATGCCCTTACCGGCAGTATCGACTGGCCTCCGGAAATGCGCGGCTGGCGGAGGCGGGTGCTCGAGCCGGTACTGGCGGCGGAGTTGCCGGCAAGCGAACAGGCCGCCGAAACCAAGGTGATATGATGCGCGAAGCGGTATGGCCGGATTTCCGTCATCCTGCGGCGCGGGCTCCTGGAATGACAGGGGGAGGTGCAAGTCCATGATGGCGACGCTTGCTGGAAAGTCCCGCTATGGCCGGTGATACGAACTACGCACTGATCTGGTTTGTTTACCTGGCTTCCAGCGCGGTTTTCTATCTGGTGTTCTGGAAATTCAGCAGCCTGGCCGGGCGGCTTCCCGCCTGGCTGTTGCGCACTTTCCTGGCGGTGCTGATCCTCACCCCGGTGCTGCCGCAATCCGAAAATGAAGTTGCGGTTCCCGCCTTGATGGCCGTTGCCCTGGACAGCATCGCCGCCGGCCCCGGCGCCGCCGCAAGAGCGCTTGCCGCCCTGACCATGGGAACAGTGCTTGGTTGCATCGCCTCGCTTGGGCTGTTTTTCGTGTTGAGCTTGCGCCGCAGAAAATCCAGATGGAAAATCTTGTGACAGGCTGACCCATTCCCATGACGCTGATTCGAAACGAGGATCTGGTTGCCAGCGTGGCGGACGCGCTGCAATTCATCTCCTACTACCATCCGCCGGATTTCATCGCGGCCCTCCATGCTGCCTGGCGCCGGGAGCAATCCGCCGCCGCCCGGGACGCCATGGCCCAGATTCTGGTCAATTCCAGACTCTGCGCCGAAGGCAGGCGGCCCATTTGCCAGGACACCGGCATAGTCACGGTATTCCTCGATATCGGCATGGCGGTGCAATGGGAAGGCGGCGCGGCTCTCGCGGACCTGGTCAATGAAGGCGTTCGCAGGGCTTACCGGTTGCCGGAAAACGTATTGCGGGCCTCGATTCTCGATGATCCCCTGGGTGTCCGCAGAAACACCGGCGACAATACCCCGGCGGTCATCCATACCCGGCTCGTTCCCGGCAAGCAGGTGCATGTGCGCCTTGCGGCCAAGGGCGGCGGTTCCGAAAACAAGGCGCGGCTGGCCATGCTCAACCCGAGCGACAGTCTCGCCGACTGGGTCGTGGATACCCTGCCGGGAATGGGCGCCGGCTGGTGTCCGCCGGGAATGCTGGGCATCGGCGTTGGCGGCACTGCCGAGCAGGCCATGGTGCTCGCCAAGGAGTCGCTGATGGACGCCATCGACATGCACGAGTTGCGCGAGCGCGGGCCGCGGAATCGCAAGGAGGAGTTGCGGCTGGAAATCTTCCGGCGCGCCAACGAGCTTGGCATCGGCGCCCAGGGGCTGGGCGGCCTGACCACGGTGCTCGATGTGAAAATCCTCGATTATCCCACCCATGCCGCCTCGCTGCCCGTGGCGATGATTCCCAACTGCGCCGCCACCCGCCATGCCCATTTCACCCTCGACGGCAGCGGCCCAGCGGAGTTGACGCCCCCAAGACTCGCCGATTGGCCCGAAATCGACTGGGACCCCGCGGCGGGCTCGCGCAAGGTGAATCTGGACCGACTCACCCGGGAAGACATCGCAAGCTGGCGCCCGGGAGAAACCCTGCTGCTTTCCGGGACCCTGCTCACCGGCCGCGACGCCGCCCACAAGCGCCTGCTCGCCATGCTCGGAGCCGGCGAAGCATTGCCGGATGGCATCGACCTGAATAACAGGTTCATCTACTACGTGGGGCCGGTGGACCCGGTCGGGGACGAAGTCATCGGCCCGGCGGGCCCCACCACCGCAACCCGCATGGACAAGTTTACCGATGGCCTGCTTTCCGGCACCGGCATTCTCGGCATGATCGGCAAGGCAGAACGCGGGCCCATGGGCGTCCAAGCCATCCGCCGCCACGGCGCGGTGTACCTGATCGCGGTGGGCGGCGCGGCCTTTCTGGTCTCCAGGGCCATCCGCGCGGCCCGGGTGGTGGCCTTCGCCGAGCTGGGCATGGAAGCCATCCACGAGTTTGAAGTGGAAGACATGCCGGTCACCGTGGCGGTGGACAGCCAGGGACAATCCGTGCATCAGAGCGGCCCGGCGCTATGGCGCGGACGCATCGCCGAAGAGCGCGCCCTCGAAGTCACTTGAAAGCACCCGGGTACCCAGGTCAATGCCACAGACCGAATACGAGCGGCAAATCGAACGACTGCACGAGTCGCTGGGCATCCCCGCGAATTACCGGCGGCAATCCCCATTGCCATTGCAGCGCGTCCCGAAAGCTCTAGTGGCCACCGAAACCGACTGCTTCGGCCGTCCCCAGCAACTGACAGAGGCCGCATTCCGCGCCTGGCGCGCCATGAAACAGGCAGCCTCGGACGACGCCGTGGAGATATTCCTCGTCTCGGCCTGGCGCAGCCCTCAATACCAGCACGACCTCATTGCCCGCAAACTCGCCCAGGGCCAGACCATCGAACAAATCCTCAAGGTCAACGCGGCCCCGGGCTACAGCGAACACCACACCGGCCGCGCCCTGGACATCGGCGCCCCCCACTGCGAAATCCTCAGCGGAGCCTTCGAAAACACCCCCGCCTTCCGCTGGCTGGCCCGCCACGCCCGGGGCCACGGTTTCCAAATGAGTTACCCCCGCAACAATCCCCTGGGCATCAACTACGAGCCCTGGCACTGGTGCTACCGCGGCCAACCCCGAGATTCGTATCGAAATTGAAATCGGGTACATTTGCCCGGCGTGGATGCTTGGCGGATAATCGGTCGTTTGACCCGGCAAATGGCAGGTCCATGGATTCCATCGTCGTCAAGGGCGCGCGCACCCATAATCTCAAGAATATCGACCTGACCATTCCCAGGGACAAACTCGTGGTGATTACCGGGCTTTCCGGCTCGGGCAAGTCCTCGCTGGCTTTTGACACCCTCTACGCCGAGGGGCAGCGGCGCTATGTGGAGTCGCTTTCCACCTATGCCCGGCAGTTCCTGTCGATGATGGAAAAGCCCGATGTGGACCATATCGACGGCCTCTCGCCGGCGATTTCCATCGAGCAGAAATCCACCTCCCACAATCCGCGCTCCACCGTGGGAACGATCACCGAGATTTACGACTACCTGCGCCTGCTCTTCGCCCGGGCGGGGGAGCCGTTCTGCCCGGACCACAAGGTCAAGCTGGAAGCCCAGACCGTAAGCCAGATGGTGGACCAGGTGCTCGCCATGCCCGAGGGCTCCCGGGTCATGGTGCTGGCGCCGGTGGTGCGCGAGCGCAAGGGCGAGCATCTCCATGTGTTCAATGAGTTGCGTACCGGGGGGTTCATTCGCGCCCGGGTCGACGGCTTGATCTGCGAGATCGATTATCCGCCGGAACTCGACAAGAACAGGAAGCACAGCATTGAAGTCGTGGTGGACCGGCTGCGGGTGCGGCCGGAACAGGCCCAGCGCCTTGCCGAAAGCTTCGAGACCGCCCTTGAGCTGTCGGGCGGACTCGCCATGGTGGCCGGCATGGATGCGGAGGAGGGGGGCGCGGAAGACCTGTTGTTTTCCGCCCTGTTCGCCTGTCCTCACTGCGGCCACAGCATTGGCGAACTCGAGCCGCGGATGTTTTCCTTCAATAATCCCGCCGGCGCCTGCCCGGCCTGCGACGGCCTGGGTGTGCGCGAATTTTTCGATGAATCCCGGGTGGTCGCCGATCCCGAGCGCAGCCTTGCCGAAGGCGCGATTCGCGGCTGGGAGCCGAGAAATCTCTGGTACTACTCCAAGCTGGAAGCCTTGGCGAAGCATTACGGATTCAATCTCGACACGCCGTTCGGGAAGCTTGACCGGCGCCACCAGAACATCGTTCTGCAAGGCAGCGGGGGTGAGGCGGTTCAGTTCCGCTATGTGGGCAGCCGGGGCATGAACATCACCAGAAAGCAGCCTTTTGAAGGCGTCATGCCGCATATCAGGCGGCGCTACAACGAGACCGATTCCGAGCGCGTGCGCAGCGAACTCGCCCGCTATCTCAGCTTTCGGACCTGTCCCGACTGCAATGGCACGAGGCTCAAGCGAGACGTCCGCCATGTATTTATCGAAGGCCGCAACCTGCCCGGCATTACCGAAATGACCGTGGCCCGGGCGGTGCGGTATTTCGACGAGTTGGGCCTTGAAGGCAAGCAGGCCCATATCGCCGAAAAAGTGCTCAAGGAATTGCGGCAGCGACTCAAGTTTCTCATGGATGTGGGCCTGAACTATCTGACCCTGAACCGTAGCGCCGAAACGCTGTCCGGGGGCGAGGCCCAGCGCATTCGCCTCGCCAGCCAGATCGGCGCCGGGCTCGTGGGCGTGATGTACATTCTTGACGAGCCTTCCATCGGCCTGCATCAGCGCGACAACGGGCGCCTGCTCAACACCCTGCTGCGATTGCGCGACCTCGGCAATACCGTGCTCGTGGTGGAACACGACGAGGAAGCCATCCGCAACGCCGATCACATCATCGATATCGGCCCCGGCGCCGGCGTTCATGGCGGCAGGGTCGTGGCCCAGGGCGGGGCGCGGGCGATTGAAAGCTGCCCGGCCTCGATTACCGGCCAATATCTCTCCGGCGCGGAAGCCATTGCCATTCCCGAAAGCAGAACGCCCCGGGATAGCAGGCGCCTGCTCCGGATCAAGGGCGCCCGGGGCAATAATCTGCAACAGATAGACGTGGAACTGCCACTTGGCCTGTTCACCTGCGTCACCGGCGTTTCCGGTTCCGGCAAGTCCACCCTGGTCAATCACACCCTGTATCCCATTGCCGCCGCGCGGCTCAACAAGGCCCAGTCGCTCTCGCCGGCGCCCCATGATTCGATCACAGGCCTGAACCTGCTCGACAAGGTGGTGGACATCGACCAGAGCCCCATCGGCCGCACGCCGCGGTCGAATCCGGCGACCTATACCGGGGTATTCACTCCCGTGCGGGACCTGTTCGCCGCCACCGCCGAAGCTCGCAGCCGGGGCTACAAGCCGGGCCGCTTCAGCTTCAACGTCAAGGGCGGCCGCTGCGAAGCCTGCCAGGGCGATGGCGTGCTCAAGGTGGAAATGCACTTCCTGCCGGATGTCTATGTGACCTGCGATGTCTGCCAGGGCAAGCGCTACAACCGGGAAACGCTTGAGGTCAAGTACAAGAACAAGGACATCCACCAGGTGCTCGACATGACCGTGGAAGACGCCCGGGAGTTCTTCGACGCCATCCCGGTCATCGCCAACAAGCTGCAAACCCTGGTGGATGTGGGGCTTTCCTATATCCGCCTCGGCCAGGCGGCCACCACCCTGTCCGGCGGCGAGGCCCAGCGGGTGAAATTGTCCCGGGAATTATCCAAGCGCGATACCGGCAGCACGCTCTACATTCTCGACGAGCCCACCACCGGCCTGCATTTCCACGATATCCGCCAGTTGCTCAAGGTACTGCACCGGCTGCGGGACCACGGCAACACCATCGTCGTGGTGGAGCACAATCTCGATGTCATCAAGACCGCGGACTGGATTATCGATCTCGGCCCCGAAGGCGGCAGCGGCGGCGGCCGCGTGGTAACCAGCGGCACGCCGGAGCAGGTGGCGGAGTTTCCCGCGTCCCATACCGGGAGATACCTGCAAAAAGTGCTGCCGCCCGCCGCGAGCGAGCAGATTCGCGCGGCGAGCTAGTGTGCTGTCCCATAAGTTCGCCGCATTTCAGAGCGGTCCTGAAGCGCCACCGCGGCGTTGCCGCCCTTGGCAATACTCGCGGTATTGTCTGCGGACGCCGCCTTGCATTGACGCTTCAGGACCGCTCTGAAATGCGGCGAACTTATGGGACAGCACACTAGCAGCCTGCGCCACAGGAATTCACGGCTGCAAATCCGCTCTTCCCGGTTCAGCGCAGCGAGTAAGCCACGAGTTCCGCCAGACCCCGGGCGCCGCCTCCCACAAACATGGCCAGGTACTGGACGCCGTCGTGCTCATAGGTGAATGGCAGGCCCACCTGGTTGTCGGGCAGATCGAGCTCGGCGATGATGTCGCCGGTCTGCTTGTCGATGGCGCGCATGGTGGGGCCGGCGTCGGCGCTGCCATTGCCCTCTGCCACAAACAGCAGGGTTTTGGTCAGCAGCACGCCCGCCCGGGTGGGCACTCCCGTGGGCGGCAGGTCAACCCCCTCCAGGAGCGGATGGTTGGCGATACGCTCGGGAGTGTCGGCATTGGGGACCCACCACAGGTGATCGCCGCTGTTCATGTCGATGGCGGTGATCCGGCCATAGGGCGGTTTGACCACTTCAAGGCCCTGAATTCGGGGAATGCGCACGCCGAAGCCCTGGCTGAGATCGATATCCGACTCGGGATTCTTGGCCAGGGCCAGGACCTGTAGCTGGGTTCTGGAAGGCACGTAGAGAATGCCGGTTTCGGGATCGATGGCCGAGCCTTCCCAGTTTGCGCCGCCGGTGGAGGAGGGCAGGCTCAGCAGGCCGCGGGTGCCGTCGGGCGCGTCGGCGAGCGACGGCGGCGTATACAGGCTCGGACTGAGGCGGAAACCGGCGATGGCCTCCAGCGCCAGGGACCTGAGTTCGGGAGTGAAGTCGATCAGATTGTCTTCGGTGAAGCCCTGGATATCGAAGGGCGCCGGCCGCGTGGGGAAGGGCTGGGTGGGCGCGTACCACTCGTTGGGCACATCGCCGGCCGGCACCGGGCGCTCCACGATCGGCCAGATGGGCTCGCCGGTATGCCGGTCAAAGGCGTAGACAAAAGCCTGCTTGGTCACCGACATGACCACGTCCCGGCCGTTGGGCAGATCGATCAGCACCGGCGCCGCCGGCACGTCCCAGTCCCAGATGTCGTGATGTATGAACTGGAAGTGCCACTGCCTTTCGCCGGTTTGCACATCCAGGGCGACTATGCCGCTGGAAAACAGGTTGGCGCCCGGACGGTCGCCGCCGTAGTAGTCGCCGGTCGGGTCTTCCACGGGCAGATAGACATGCCCCAGTTCCGGATCGCCGGACATCGGCGCCCAGACGCCGGAATTGCCGGTGAACTCGACACCTTCGTCGAGCCAGCTTTCGTAACCGACCTCGCCCCGTTCCGGGATGGTGTGAAAGGTCCACAAGCGCTCGCCGGTGCGCACGTCGAAGCCGCGAATATCGCCTTTGGTATTCATCTTGGCGCGGGGCCGTCCACCGGTGCGGTGGGCCGCTCCGACGACGATCACGTCGTTCATCACGAATGGCGGAGCGGACAGGCCGATATCGGGGTAGGGGAAACGCGGGTCGTCGCCGTTGCGCACGCCGACCATCAGGTCCACGGTGCCGTTGTCGCCGAACTCGGGGTCGGGGATGCCGGTTTCGGCATCGAGCGAAACCATGTGATAGCCGGGGCTGACATCGATAACCCGCTTGACCTCGCCGTCGGTCCAGTATGCCACTCCGCGGCCGGAGCCCTTGCGGGGCGCCTCGTCATAGCGGTCGCCTTCCTGGTAGCGGTAGATCCAGAGCACTTGTCCGGAGCCTGCGTCCAGGGCCATGACATTGCGCGTGCTGCCGACGTTGGTATAGAGAATCCCGTCGATTTCCAGCGGCGTGGCGGGGTTGTTGTACACCGGGTCAGGGCCGATGCCCTGGGTGGAAAAGCGCCAGGCGATTTCCAGTTCATGGACATTGTCGGCGTTGATCTGATCCAGCGGCGAATAACGCTGGGAAAACTCGTCGCCGTGATACAGCGGCCAGTCTCCGGCCGCGACACCGGTGCCATGCTGGGCGGATGCCGCCGGGCTCCAGGCGAGCAAGGCGACAGCGGCAAGAATGGCGAATGTTGGGTTTGCGCTTCCGGTCATCTGGAATTCTCCCGATGCGATTGGCTTGGTTGGGCGCAGTTCGGCTTCTGCTTGTGAATCGCAACATACCAGATTGAACTCGGCCAGGCTATTGACCCCGACCGGGATGTTTATTTAGAATCCGCCTTTTCCCGGGGCGGGCGCCTGCCCACCGGACTTGTCCCCTTCGTCTAGAGGCCTAGGACACCGGGTTTTCATCCCGGCAACAGGGGTTCGAAACCCCTAGGGGACGCCAACTGCGAAAACCCGGCGCAAGCCGGGTTTTTTGCGATTTGCGAAAGGAGCCCGCGCCGCGGGCTCCGGTTGCTCCTGAACCGCAGGCAGCGAAAGCCATTCATGACTGTAGCCATATCCGTCAGCAATCTGCAGAAAAGCTACGCCAGCGGCACCATCGCGCTGAAAGGCATCTCGCTGGAAGTCGAACAGGGAGATTTTTTTGCGCTGCTTGGCCCCAATGGCGCCGGCAAATCGACCTTCATTGGCATCGTCTCTACCCTGGTCACCCGCAGCGGAGGCAAGGTGCGCGTCTTTGGCCGCGATGTGGACACCCATGTGTACCAGACCAAGATTGATCTTGGCGTTGTGCCGCAGGAAATCAACTTCAGCCAGTTCGAAAAAGTCGGCGATGTGGTCCGGACCCAGGCGGGCTATTATGGCCTGCCGCGCAAACTCGCCGCCGAGCGCAGCGAAAAGTATCTCAGGCAGCTTGGCCTGTGGGAAAAGCGCAATGACCGCTCGCGTTCGCTTTCCGGCGGCATGAAGCGGCGCATGATGATCGCCCGGGCGCTCGTGCACGAACCGCGCCTGCTGATTCTCGACGAGCCCACCGCCGGCGTTGACATCGAATTGCGGCGCTCCATGTGGGATTTTCTGCTCGAAATCAACCGCGCCGGCACCACCATCATCCTGACCACCCATTATCTCGAGGAAGCCGAGCAGCTTTGCCGCAATATCGCCATCATCGACGAGGGCCGCATCATCGAGAATACGAGCATGAAAAAGCTGCTGCTCGAACTCGACAGCCACGCATTCATTCTCGATTCCGACGCCACCCTTGAAGACGAGGTGGACATCGACGAGCCCGGGCTTTCCCTGCGCAAGATCGATTCCCACAGTATCGAGGCGGTGCTTTCCGGTGGCCGCGACATCAACAGCGCCATCGCCGCCCTCGACCGCCTCGGCGTCCGCATTATCAGCATGCGCAACAAGGCCAACCGCCTGGAACAACTGTTCCTTTCGCGCCTGCGCGGAAACGGCGGGGAGGGGAACTGATGTTTTCCGATCACCGGCTGGTGGCTTTTGAAACCATCGTCATCAAGGAAGTGCGGCGATTCACCAGGATCTGGCTGCAGACGCTGTTTCCGCCAGTGATCACGATTTCGCTGTATTTTGTGATTTTCGGCAATCTGGTGGGCGGCAGAATCGGAGAAATGGGCGGTTACCGCTACATGGAATTCATCGTGCCGGGGCTGATCATGATGGCGGTCATCCAGAATTCCTACTCCAATGTGGTGTCGTCGTTTTTCAGCCAGAAGTTCCAGCGCAGCGTGGAAGAGTTGCTCGTGGCGCCGATTCCCAACTACGTCATTCTCTCGGGATACATCGCCGGAGGCATGGCCCGGGGGCTTTGCGTGGGCCTGATCGTCACGCTCATGTCGCTGTTCTTCGCCGACCTGGGCATCCACAGCCCCCTGATCACCGTCAGCGTGGTGCTGCTGACCTCGCTGGTGTTTTCCCTGGGCGGTTTCATCAATGCCGTGTTCGCTAACAATTTTGACGACATCTCCATCATTCCCACCTTCGTGCTGACGCCGCTGATCTATCTCGGCGGCGTGTTCTACTCCATCGAACTGCTGCCGCCATTCTGGCGGGTGGTGTCCCAGCTCAACCCGATTTTCTACATGGTCAACACCTTCCGTTACGGTATCCTCGGCACATCCGATATTGACGTGGCCTGGGCTTTCACCATGCTGCTGCTGTTCATCATCCTGCTCTACGGCTGCTGTATCTGGCTGCTGCGCAAGGGTACCGGCGTGCGGAGTTGAACGTGAGCGGGATTCCACTTGGCAGGCAGACTGATGTTCCCGGACGGTACAGCCCGGAAGCGCTGCATCCGATCCCCCGTGAGAGAATCGCCGTGGACGGAGCCGTCACGCATGGCCTCGATCACTGGCGCGCCTATGAATTGTCCTGGCTGGACGCCAATGGCAGGCCCGAGGTTTTTATCGGCGAGTTCCTGTTTCCGGCGGATTCGCCTTTCCTGGTGGAATCCAAATCCCTCAAGCTCTATCTCGCCGGGCTCAACAACGAACGAATCGAAGATGCCGCGTCCGCGGCGGAACTGATCACGCGGGACCTTTCCGCCTGCTGCGGCGGCAAAGCCGAGGCGAGAATCTGGGGCCTGACCGCCTATCCCGACAATTGCCTGCTGGCCGACTACGCCTTGATCGACGAGCATCCGGCAAGAAAAATCGACGACGGCCCCGACGCGGGCCTGCTGACAGCCGGAGATGAGCAGGTCGTCAATCGAAAACTGCGCACGGAATTGTTCCGCTCCATCTGCCCGGTAACCGGACAGCCCGACTGGGCAAGCGCGGCCCTGGCCTACAGCGGCAGGGAGATCAACGAGCCCAGCCTGTTGCGCTATTTCTGCGCCTACCGCTCACACGCCGCCTGGCACGAAAACTGCGCGGAGCAGGCCTTTCACGATGTCCTGAGCGCCTGCCGGCCCGAACAACTCAGCCTGTCCCTGCATTTCCTCCGCCGCGGCGGCCTCGAAATCAACGTCTACCGCGGCACCGCCCCCATAAACCCCGACCAGCTACTCGGCCGCGACGCCAGGCAGTAGCAACAAGTTTTACAGACCCCGCAACTCTGCGAGACAATACAGACAACCGCCAAAACACAAACCCAACCCCGGTGAGATGTCCGAGTGGTCGAAGGAGCACGCCTGGAAAGTGTGTATGTCGAAAGGCATCGAGGGTTCGAATCCCTCTCTCACCGCCATTTTACAAGAGTCCTTTTACATCCAGTTCCATGCAAGTGATGCAGCGCCCCCAACTCATGTAGAATGCCCGGACCATGGAAGCAGCGAATGTAAAGACCCGGCAGCCGGTCAAACTCAGTCTGGCGAATCCCCGGGGGTTTTGCGCCGGAGTGGATCGGGCAATCGAGGTGGTTGAGCGCGCCCTGGGACTGTATGGGGCGCCGATTTATGTGCGCCATGAAATCGTGCACAACCGGCATGTGGTCGAAGACCTGCGCGGCAAGGGAGCGGTTTTTGTCGAGGAACTCGAAGAGATTCCCGATACCGACGCCAACGGCCGCGCCCCGGTGGTGATTTTCAGCGCCCACGGCGTCGCCCAGCAGATCCGCGAAGACGCCGCCAGCCGCGGTTTCCAGGTTTTCGACGCGACCTGCCCCCTGGTCACCAAGGTCCACATGGAGGTGGCCCGTTCCGCCCGCAAGGGCGAGGAGTGCGTGCTCATCGGCCACGCCAATCACCCGGAAGTGCAGGGAACCATCGGCAATTTCGACACCAGCGCGGGCGGCGAAATTTATCTCGTGGAGTCCGTCGAGGATGCCCGCAAGATCGAAATCCGGGACCCGACCCGCCTGTCGTACTCCAGCCAGACCACGCTTTCCATGGATGACTGCGCCGAGATCATCGAGGTGCTCAAGCAGCGCTTTCCCGGCATCAATGGCCCCCGTCGCAGCGACATCTGCTACGCCACCCAGAACCGCCAGGACGCCGTCAAGCAGCTCGCCCTCGAATGTGACCTGCTGCTTGTGGTGGGCGCCCGCAACAGCTCCAATTCCAATCGCCTGCGTGAGCTTGCCGAGCGGCTGGGCTGCGAATCCCATTTGATCGAAAGCGCCGCCGCCATCCGCGGGTACTGGCTGGAAGGCAAGACCCGCATCGGCGTCACCGCCGGCGCCTCGGCCCCGGAATCGCTGGTGCGGGAAGTCGTTGCCCAGCTTGAGGCCCACGCTCCATGCGAAGTCGCCGAAATCAGCGGCGTCAGCGAGGACATCAGCTTCAGCATGCCCCCGGGGCTGCGGAATTGAAGCTATTCCCCCAGGCTCTGCCGCTTCGCCAGCAGGGCGGTCATTGAAGCCGACAACCGCGACTCGCGTCCGCGCACTTCCGCCACCACCTTTTCCGGCGCATTGGCCAGGAAGCGGGGGTTGCCGAGTTTGTTCCGCACTGTTTGCAAAGCCTTCCCCAGCTTGCCGATTTCCCGGTCGAGGCGGGCGAGTTCGGCGGCCACGTCGATCAGGCCCGCCAGCGGCACGAGCACTTCGATTCCCGCTTCGATCGCCGTGGCCGCCGGCGGGGCTTCCCCCTCCAGCCAGTCGATGGATTCGAGTTTGCCGAGTTGGGTCAGGTAGCGGCGGTATTGTTCCAGCCGCAGCTTGCCGGCGCCTTCGTCCCCGGATTCGCCGCAACGCAGCAAGACCGGCAGTTTTCGCCCGGGGGAGATGTCCATTTCGCCGCGGATCGTGCGCACCGCGGTGACGATCTGCCGCAGCCAGTCGATATCCGCCGCCGCCGCGGAATCGGCTCCGGCGCCGGAGGCTTCGGGCCAGGCCTGCAGCATGATGCTTTCGCCTTCGATGGCGAGCAGGGGAGCGACGCGCTGCCAGATTTCCTCGCTGATGAAGGGCATGAAGGGATGCAGCAGGCGCAGGGAACGCTCCAGGGTTTCGAGCAGCACACGACGGCTTATGGCGGCGGCCGCAGGGTCCTCTTCCTCGTTCCACAATACCGGTTTGGAAAGCTCCACATACCAGTCGCAGAACTCGCTCCAGAAAAACTCGTACAGGCAGCGCGAGGCCCGGTCGAAGCGGTATTCCGCCATGGCCTGCCGGATCTCGCCCGCGGCGGCGTCGAAACGGTCCCCGATCCAGCGGTCCGCCGCGCCGCAATCCGCCTCGACGATGGCCGGCGCCACGGCTTTGCCCTCGCAGTTCATCAGCACATAGCGGGCGGCGTTCCAGATCTTGTTGCAGAAATTGCGATAACCCGCGATGCGGCCCATGTCGAACTTGATGTCGCGGCCGGTGGACGCCAGGGAATAGAAGGTGAAGCGCAGGGCGTCCACGCCGTGGCCGGCAATGCCTTCGGGAAAGGATTCCCGGGTATGGCGCTCCACCTGTTCCCGCAGTTGCGGCCGCATCATGCCTTCGGTGCGTTTGGCAATGAGGTCGGGCAGGGAAATGCCGTCGATCAGGTCGATGGGGTCGAGGATATTGCCCCTGGACTTGGACATCTTCCGGCCATGCTCGTCGCGCACAAGGCCGGTGATGTAGACTTGGCGAAAAGGAATCTCGCCGGTGAACTTCAGCGTCATCATGATCATCCGGGCCACCCAGAAGAAAATGATGTCGAACCCCGTCACCAGCACGCTGGTGGGGTGGAAGCGCTCGAAGTATTCGCTTTGGGCGCCGGATTCCCGGGAGACGCCCGGCTTCCAGCCCAGGGTCGAGAAAGTCCACAGCGCCGAGGAAAACCAGGTGTCGAGGACGTCCTCGTCCCGGCGCAGGGCGGTATCGTCCCCGAGGCCGTGCTCCCGGCGCACTTCTTCTTCGCTTGCGCCGACATAGACATTGTCCCGCCCGTCGTACCAGGCGGGGATGCGATGCCCCCACCAGAGCTGGCGGCTGATGCACCAGTCCTGGATATTGCGCATCCAGGCGAAATAGGTGTTTTCCCAGTTGCGCGGCACGAACTCGATCTCGCCTTTTTCCACCGCGGCTATGGCGGGTTTGGCGAGCTCGTCGATGGCCACGTACCACTGCCGGGTCAGGAAGGGCTCGATGACGACGCCGCTGCGGTCGCCCCGGGGCACCTTGAGCCGGTGGTCTTCGATATCCGCCACCAGCCCCGCCCGTTCCAGGTCGGCCACCACCCGCTTGCGCGCCGCGAAGCGGTCGAGGCCGCGGTAGGCCTCGGGGGCCGCGTCGCCGATGCGGGCGTCCCGGGTGAGGATGTTGATCACGGGCAGTTCATGGCGCAGGCCGATTTCATAATCGTTGAAATCGTGCGCCGGGGTGATCTTGACGCAGCCGCTGCCGAATTCCGGGTCCACATGGTCATCGGCGATGATGGGTATCCGCCGCCCGCAAAGCGGCAATTCCACCATTTTCCCCACCAACTCGCGGTAGCGCGGATCTTCGGGATGCACCGCCACCGCGGTGTCGCCGAGCATGGTTTCCGGCCGCGTGGTGGCGACGGTGACATGGCTTGCGCCGCCGCCGTCGGCATCCGCCAGCGGATAGCGCAGATGCCACAGCGAGCCGGTTTCCTCCTCGGCGACGACCTCAAGATCGGAAATCGCGGTGAGCAGTTGCGGGTCCCAGTTCACCAGCCGCAGCCCGCGGTAGATCAGTCCTTCCCGGTACAGCGAAATGAACACGTGCTCCACCAGGGCCGACAGTTCCGGATCCATGGTGAAGCGCTCCCGGGACCAGTCCAGGGAAGAACCCATGCGCCGCAGTTGCCGGGTGATGATGCCGCCGTATTCCTCCTTCCATTGCCAGACCCGCTCCACGAAGCGCTCGCGGCCAATGTCCTCCCGGCTGTTCCCCTCGGCGTTGAGTTGCCGCTCCACCACCATCTGGGTGGCGATGCCGGCGTGGTCGGTGCCCACCTGCCACAGGGTGTCCCTGCCGCGCATGCGCTGATAGCGGATCAGGGCGTCCATGATGGCGAGCTGGAATCCGTGGCCCATGTGCAGCCGCCCGGTGACATTGGGCGGCGGAATGGCGATGCTGTAACTTGCGCCGCCGGCTTTCGGCGCATAATAGCCGCGGTCTTCCCAGATGCGGTTCCAGCGGTCCTCGATTTGCCGCGGCTTGAAGGTCTTGTCCATTTCAGCTTTGGTCCGCGCGCGCCAGCAGAAATTCCATCAACAGGGGAACGGGGCGGCCGGTGGCGCCCTTTCTCGCGCCATCGGCAAGCCAGGCGCTGCCGGCGATATCGAGATGGGCCCAGGGGAAGGCTTCGGCATAACGCGACAGAAAGCACGCGGCGGTGATCGTTCCCGCCCGCTTGCCGCCGATATTGGCCATATCGGCGAAATTGCTGTCGAGTTGCTTCTGGTATTCGTCCCACAGGGGAAGCTGCCAGGCCCGGTCGAGGCAGGCCAGGCCGCACTGCAGCAACTCGTCCATCAATGACTGGTCATTGCCGAGCAGGGCATTGGCTTCGTGGCCGAAAGTCGCCACCGCGGCGCCGGTGAGGGTGGCGATGTCGATAACGCAGGCGGGGTCGAAACGCTCGGCGTAGGTGAGGGCGTCGCAGAGCACGAGGCGGCCTTCGGCGTCAGTATTGAGGATTTCCACGGTCTTGCCCGCCATGCTGGTGACGATATCGCCGGGCTTGGTGGCCCTGCCGCCGGGCATGTTCTCCGCCGCCGCCACCATGCCGATGAGGTTGACGGGCAGTCGCAGTTCCGCCGCCGCGGCCATGGCGCCCAATACGCTAGCGGCGCCGCACATGTCGAATTTCATTTCGTCCATGGCCAGGCCCGGTTTGAGGCTGATGCCGCCGGTATCGAAAGTAATTCCTTTACCAAGCAGCACCACGGGCTTTTCTTCGCCGCCACCTTGGTGACGCAGCACGATCAGGCGAGCTTCCTCCACCGAACCCGCGGCCACCGAGAGCAGGCAGCCCATGCCGAGTTCGCGCATCTGCGCCTCATCGAGGACATCGACGCTCAGGGAGTCGTGCTCCCTGGCAAGTTCGGTCGCGTAAGTGGCAAGATACTCCGGAGTGCAGATATTGCCCGGCAGGTTGCCGAGTTCCCGGGCGCGATTCATGCCCCTGCCGACGGCTTCGCCTCGGGCCAGGGCGGCGGCGGGGCCGTCTCCGATTGGCGGTATGGAAAGGCTTTCCAGCACGGGCTCCGGCCCGGTGCTCGCCCTTGTGGCCGCATAGCGGTAGGCGGCGGTTTCCACTTCCCGGGCAAGCCTGGCGGCAAGCCAGCCGCCGCCGCCGCCGAATACGGCTTCGATATCTTCCAGGGCGAAATGAGCGTGGCGGATATTGCCGTCAAGCAGCTTGCGAACGCCGCAGGCGAGAACCTTCGCCGCCGCCGTGGCGTCGAACCCCGCCGGCCCCCCCGCGCCCAGCAGCAGAATCCGCTTCGCGGCGCAGCCGGCGGGCTCGTGCAGCAAATGGGATTCGCCCGGTTTCCAGCGAAAGTCGCCGCTGCCGGCGATCTGCCGCAGCATGCCCCCACTGGCCTCGTCAAGCGCCTCGACGGCGTCGCCGGTCTCGCCGTCCTTCCAGACCGGCACGACCAGACAGTCCGCCGCGATTGTGGTGATGGAGTCCTGGTTCAAGGTGTATCGCATGATGTGCTTTGCTCCCGTTTTGCGGTCATGGCGCGGAATTGACGAAAGGGCGTAATGCTAAGTACATTGCCGGTGTCAGGCAACCGGCGGCCCGGGAGCCTGGGGCGCAGGCTCCCGCCTGGCAACCGGCGGCATTCGATTGAACCAAATCGCGTGCTTCCTGTCTCAGAACAGGCGGTTTGGAAAACACAAACATGGGAGCGCTGGCCATGCCTAGAATCAAGCTTGACCCGCCGGAAGAATTCACCTTCAGAATCGAAAAAAGCGTGGGCCTGAGCGACCTCAACTATGCCCGGCACCTCGACAGCCAGTCGATGCTGCAAATCCTCCACGAAGCCCGCCTGCAATATCTCGCAAGCCTTGGATTCACCGAAGAAAACATTTATGGTCTCGGCATGGTGGTCACCGATCTTTCGGTGGATTTCCGCTCGGAATCCTTTGCCGGTGACGTGTTGATCATCGATGTGGGCGTGGGCAAGGTGAACCGCTACGGCATCGACATCTGCATGAAGGTCACCAACAGCGCCCTCGATTCGGTGGTCTGCATGGCCAAGACGGGCGTGGTCCTGTTCGATTTCGACAAACACCAGATGGTGGCCGTCCCCCGCCAGTTCAAACATCTGCTGCAACCCGAAGCCGCCAGGGTGGCTTGAAATTCATTTTCTCTTTCCTCTCCCATCATGGCAATGGGCGCGCCCGCATCGGTCATCCTGCGCGCGGAATGACGCGGGGGAAGGGCTTCGCTTCGCGCGGAGCGGCATGCGGCTTGGAGCGCCAAAACGGGAATTGCCGACAAACCATTCCGGGGGTTGCGAAAAGTGGAGGCGGGGTGCTAAAGTCCGCGCGTTTCCGGTCGAGACAGCCGGAAGTGGGCAAGAAAACGCCAGAGGGTTGCTTGACAATGAAAATTCTCGAAACGCATCATACTGACAGCCAAGCCAAGCCAAGCCAAGCCAAGCCAAGCCAAGCCAAGCCAAGCCAAGCCAAGCCAAGCCAAGCCAAGCCAAGCCAAGCCAAGCCAAGCC
>JAJDSZ010000090.1 GCA_022827425.1 Pseudomonadales bacterium
CCAGGAAGCCTATATCCGCCGCACCGAACTCGAATGGATCGAGCGCGAACTGTTTTCCAATCAGTTACAGGGAGACCACTATTTCCCCGAATTCAACGAACTGGTAATCAACTGGCGCTACAGCGACGTCAAGGCCGAGCGGGACTCGCCGGACCACCGCCGCTACCGCTACGATCTCGAAAGCGACGGCCGTTTCCAGTTTTCCACCCGGGCCGACGGCAATGTGCGCCGTTTCAGCGCCCTTGACGACAATGCCCAGGATTTTGGCCTCGACGCCACCATGGTGTTTTACGGGCCGCGCAATTCCACCATCACCGCCCAGACAGGAATGGTGATCAACGAAAAAGAACGCGATTCGGAAATCCGCCGCTATTCCTTTTTCGACATCGGCCGCCGCACCCGGGACCAGGAACTGCTCTCGCTTCCGATGGAAGAGATCTTCGTTCCCGAAAACATCGCTCCGGACGCCTTCGAACTGCGCGAGTTCACCCGGCCCACGGACAACTATATCGCCAACAACGAATCTGAATCCTGGTACGTCAGCGGCGAGATCAACTTCGACGACCGTTTGCGCCTGAAGGGCGGCGTGCGCATCGAGGACTTCAGCCAGTCGGTGGACACTTTCGACCTGTTCCGGGACGCCGAAGTAAACGCCCGGCAGGAAAGGGAAGACGTGCTGCCCGCATTCAGCGCAACCTTCATCAACAACGACCACCAGTTCCGTCTTGCCTACAGCGAGACGCTTTCGCGGCCGGATTTTCGCGAATTGTCGCCGGCGGCATTTACGGACCCGATTACGGGACGGGAAGTAATCGGCAACACCGACCTGCTGATCACCTCCATCACCAACTACGACTTCCGCTGGGAATGGTATTTCGGCTTCAGCGACTACATGTCCGTGGGCGTTTTCTACAAGGAGTTCGAGAACCCCATCGAATCCATCATTCTCGGCGGCGCCACGGGAGTCCAGACCTTCACCAACGCGAAAGCGGGCGAGAACCAGGGCATCGAATGGGAGATGTACAGGAGCCTTGATTTCCTCGGCGGCATCGGCGAGGACTTTTACGTGCAAAGCAATGTCTCCTTCATCGATTCCTCGGTGGAGATCAATCCCGACGATGCCGGAATCGTGACCAATCTGAGCCGCCCGCTGCAAGGCCAGTCGGACTGGCTGTTCAACTTCCAGGCGGGCTATGAGCCTTTCACCGGCACCACGGCGACCCTGCTCTACCACTATTTCGGCGAACGCATCACCGAAGTGGGCATCGAAGGGGCGCCAGATCTCTACGAGCAACCGTTCGGCGAGCTGAATTTCGTTTTCATCCGGGAACTGAACGACAACTGGAAGATTCAGGCCAAGGGTCGTAACCTGCTCGATGAGCGTTCGCAGATCACCCAGGGCGGCCTGATTTCCACCGCGTACAATCGTGGCCGCCAATTCAGCTTCCAGGTGGACTACACCTTCTGACAATTGGCGGCATAACCAGGCGGGGATAACAGCGATGGCAGAAGATTCGACCATACTGATTGTTGACGACGAAGCCGCCATTCGGGATGTGGTGGGCATCACCCTCGACCTTGCGGGTTTCGACACCATCAAGGCGGCGAACGCCCGCGACGCCCACATTTCCATCATCGACCAGAAGCCGGACCTCGTGCTGCTCGACTGGATGCTCCCGGGCGGCAGCGGCATCGAACTCGCGCGCCGTCTGCGCCGGGACGAAGTCACCAGCAACATCCCCATCATCATGCTTTCTGCCAAGGCCAGCGAAGACAACAAGGTGCAGGGCCTGAACGAGGGCGTCGACGACTACGTAACCAAGCCCTTCTCGCCCCGGGAACTCGTGGCGCGCATCAAAACCGTGCTTCGCCGGGTCAACGCAAAACACAGGGACAGCCACGAAAGCGTGCTGCAAGTCTTCGACCTTGAACTCGACCCCACCAGCCACCGGGTCGCCATTAAAGACAAACTGGTGGATATGGGCCCCACGGAGTTTCGGCTGCTGAAATTTTTCCTGCAAAACCAGGAAAAGGTTTTCAATCGCGACCAGATTCTCAATCTGGTCTGGGGCGCCAATGTGTACCTCGAAGAGCGCACCATCGACGTCCATATCCGCCGCCTGCGCAAGGCCCTGTCCAAGGTTTCGGGCACTTCAATCAACTACGCCAAACTGATCCAGACCGTCCGCACGGCAGGCTACCGCTTTTCCATCCGATCCACTTGAAACCAGTGTTGCGGAAATCAAACTCTAGTCGGAAGCAGCCAATGAGCGTTGCTGGCTGGCTGCGCGTTCGGCGAGGAGTTTTTGGTAGCCTTCCTCGTCGAGGTGGGTGATGGCGATCCATGCGTGTGACATTTCATCGCCGGTGCGGCTACCGTCGTAAACCCACTGGTCCGGGTCGGGATTATTGGGATTGTTGGCGGTGTTGTCGTACCACTGCTTGATGACCAGCACCGCGCCGGTGGGAACCAGCGGGGCCACGTCTGGCTCGTAAATGTGACTGTGGTGCCAGGTGGCGCTCCAGTGGGAGATCTGGCTGATCTGCTCGGTGCGGCCGGTTTCGGGATAGAAAATCTCGAAGGAAGCGGCGTTCATGCGCAGGTGGCCGTGTGGCTGGAAGCTGTCGATGCGAACCGGGTGGTCGAAAGAGTGGAAACCCTGGGTCATGGTGTAGCCATGGGGCGGCAGGATCAGTTCGCCGTTCTCATAGCCGGAGCGCATGACATAGGCGCGCAGGTCCTGCTTGTAGGGCTGCTCGCGCTCCATGAAGTCCTCATCGTGGAACCAGAGACCGATTTCCACCACATTGTCCCGAATCACCTGGCCTTCAGCGGTGGCGCCGACGCCACCCGGATACATGTGGATATCCCAGCGGATGCGTGACGCCTCGGGAAGCGTGCGGCAGACGCCTTCCGGCATCAATTCTCCCCACTTGCCCATGGCGTATTCGGTCAATTGGCCGAGTTGCTGGTATTCGCCGTTTTCATCCGGCGCCCAGATGTCCGAGTTGGCGTGATGCACCACCGCCTTGGCGTCGCCCCTGGGCTTTACCTGCACCGCCTTGATGCAGCGGTCGGCGGCGAGCCCGCTTTCCACGAAATGCTTGCTCCACAGGTCATTGCCGCTGGCGGGAATGTCCATGGCCACCGAAGGGATGATCAGGTCCGGCGCGCCGAACTCGGGCTCGAAGTTCCAGGCATCCGGGTTGGGCACATCAGGCGCCGGCGGAACAATGTCCGGGTCGCCCTGGGGCGAACCCTGCTCGACCCAGGCGACCACGGTGTCGATGTCTTCCTGGCTCAGCCGCCAGTCGCCTTTCAGGTCCTGGATGCCAATGCCGTGGTCATAGGAATAGGGCGGCATTTCGCGACTCGCCACCCGCAGCGAGATGAGCGGCGCCCAGGGGCGGACCTGATCGTAGTTTTCGAGCTGCATGGGGCCAATGCCGCCTTCGCGGTGGCAGACCACGCAGTTTTTGTTGATGATGGTGGCGATATGTTCGTTGTAGCTTACGTCCTGCTGCGCCAGTGCCGCAGCGGGAAGACCAAGCGCCGCCAGGGAGAGCGTCCGGATCAGCTTCATCTGCTTGTCCTCTCTGTTGCCTGAATTATTGGGCTGGATGCAACATCCGTCAGCCAAAGTCTACTTCAGTTTCCAAGCCGGCGAAAACGGCCCAAGTGTGCCAAATTGCAATCGGGACATCCGAAACTCCAGACAAAAAGAGGCGACCCGCGGGCCGCCCCTTTCGGGTTTGAACTTCCTGTGCGAGATCAGTCGTCGGAAGCCGCCAGACTGCGCTGCTCGTTGGCCCTGCGCTCGGCGACGATCTTTTCGTAGCCTTCCTCGTCCAGATGGGTGATGGCGATCCACGCATGGGACATTTCGTCGCCGGTGCGGCTGCCGCCATATACCCACTGATCCGGGTCGGGGTTGTTGGGATTATTGGCGGTGTTGTCGTACCACTGCTTGATCACCAGCACCGCGCCGGTCGGCAGCAGCGGCGCCACATCGGCTTCATAGATGTGGCTGTGATGCCAGGTGGCGCTCCAGTTGGAGATCTGGCTGATCTGCTCGGTGCGGCCGGTTTCGGGATAGAAGATTTCCAGCGAAGCGGCGTTCATGCGCAGGTGGCCGTGTGGCTGGAAGCTGTCGATGCGAACCGGATGGTCGAAGGAGTGGAAGCCCTGGGTCATGGTGTAACCATTCGGGGGCACGATCAGATGGCCGCCTTCATAACCGGAGCGCATGGGATAGAGACGCAGGTCCTGCTTGTAGGGGCTTTCGGTTTCGGCGTAGTCCTCATCGTGGAACCAGAGGCCGATTTCCACCACATTGTCCTTGATCATCTGACCTTCGGCCGTGGCGCCAACCCCGCCGGGGAACATGTGGATGTCCCAGGAAACGCGGGAGCCGGCGGGAATGGTGCGGCAGACGCCTTCCGGCATCAATTCGCCCCACTTGCCCATGGCGTACTCGGTGAGCTGGCCGAAGCGCTCGAATTCGCCCTCTTCATTTTCCGCTTCGATATAGGAGTTGGCATGATGCACAACCGCTGCGGCATCGCCCCGGGGCTTGACCTGCACCGCCTTGATGCAGCGGTCCATGGTCAGGGTGCTGGGGACATAGTGCTTGCTCCACAGGTCATTGCCGCTGGCGGGAATGTCCATGGGAATAGAGGGAATGATCAGGTCCGGCGCGCCGAACTCGGGCTCGAAGTTCCAGGCGCTGGGATCGGGCAGCTCCGGCATGGGGGGAACCACATCGGGATCGCCCAGGGGAGCGCCCTGCTCAACCCAGGCGACGATGGTGTCGATCTCGTCCTGGGCCAGCCGCCAATCGCCTTCCAGTTCCTGGATGCCGATGCCGTGGTCGTAGGCATAGGGAGGCATTTCCCGGGTGGCGACCTTGAGTGAGATCAGGGGCGCCCAGGGGCGGACCTGGTCGAAGTTCTCGAACTGCATCGGGCCGATGCCGCCTTCCCGGTGGCAGACCACGCAATTCTCGTTGATGATTCTTGCGACGTCACCGTTGTAGGTGATGTAGTGTTGCCCATTCGCAGTTTGGGCCAGGGCGCCAAAAGCCACCGCGCCACCGACCAGGATCAAAGCTTGCGCCAGTTTCATGTCATTCTCCTCGGATGAATGGTTTATTCCCGACGGAATACCCGCCGGATACTAAATTCTTCCCTGCCCCGAGTCCATGATTCGCCCGGTTTTTCCATACCGGCGAATGCAACATTTTGAAACAGGTCTCAGTCGGCAACCGTGACCCGCGAGTAGACATTGGTCCAGCAGCACTGGTCGCCGTAGGAACTGTCAGGCGCCGTGTGTACGTTCACCACGGCGCGGATAATGTACTCGCCGGGTTCGGAAAAAGTGGCCAGCACCATGGCGGAGCCTTCCCCCCCTTCGATGATCGCCTCGTTGCCTTCGGGCCCGGTGAAGAACTCGAAGCGCGGGTCGGCCTCGTCAAAGGGGTTCTCCGGCACCGGAGCGCTCGGGTCGCGCTCGAAGCTCACCTGGCCGGGGCCCTGGTGCAGGTTGAATTCCACGTTCATGTCCAGCGGCTCGCCAAAGCGGGGGTCTTCCGGATCGCGCTCGGCCGGGTCCCTGGCGTTGACCACGAGTTCGACCTGTTCGCCCGCGGTGACCGCGGCGGCGTGATCATTGATGTTTCCAAAAAGGCCCGCGGCTAGTTCATTGTCACCGAATGCCGCCAGCGGCTGCAGCGATCCCTGGGGGCGGGGGCGGATGAAGTCGAGTTCATAGGCCGAGGCGCCGCGCCGGCCGGGAACCCGCAAGACCTCGGAGTCGCCGGTCTTCAGATTCCACCAGACATCGGTGTCTTCCCGGCCTTCGGGCAGGGTGACCGTGAACACGCCGGTGCCGCGGCCCGACGGAAAATGGGTCGGCTGCGTGCCGTCGTACTCGGCGGGCTCGATATAGTTGTTTTCCCCCAGGGGGATAGTCACGTCCTGATCGGAATTGCGGTTGATGAAGCCGTAGGAAATAGTGGTGGTGCCGTCTTCGTTGGCGACCCAGCCTTCCATCAGGGGGATGATCGGCAGCCCTTCGGGCGGCGTCAGGGAAAGGAATCGGGGCTGGTCGTCCTGGGCCTGGGACGGCAGGGCGATGGCCATCAGCAACAGGGCGGAAATCGCCAGCAAGGGTTTGTTCACGCGTTGCATTGACTGGTTCCTCTTGGTGCGGCAGACGAAAACACACGGGAGCCCGCCATATGGCGACGCCTGCCCGTGGAATGCAGACGCAAAGCATAATGGCAAGGCCGCGAATCGTCCAGTAAACGCATGGAATGGAAAGCGCTTGAATTGTAAGCAAGTGTTACGCGGAAGGCGGGCCCGCGGGCTGGAAATGCGGGCCGCCGGGATAGTACAGTAGCGCCTTCGTTCCACACCGCCGGAGTTGTGCGCCAGATGGAAAATCCGCCCGCCCGCCGGCTGCTGCAAATCCTCGCCGCAGCTTTGCTGTTTGCGCTTTGCGCCCAGCCACGGGCGGCGCTGGAGCGGGTTGACGATTTCGCGCTGCTCGATGCCGATGGCGGGTTTCACCAGTTGAGCCGCTATCGTCACCTGCGGGCCCTGGCGCTCATGGCCTGGGACGCCGACTGCCCGGCCATGCCCGCCATGGCGGCGCAATTCACCGCTGCCGCGGATGGCTTTGCCGATCGGGAAATCGCCTTTGTTTTCTTGGATTCCCGCGGGTCCGGCCACGGCGCCCCGGGTGCGGATGGCCTCGACTTACCCCTGCTCATGGATGGCGGGCAACTCGTTTCCGCGGCGCTGGGGTTGCGCGGGGCGGGCGAGGTGGCCCTGCTCAATCCCGAACGCCTTTCGCTGTTCTATCAGGGCGCCCCTGGCGCCGATTTCGAGGATGCGCTGGCGGCTGTGGCCGGGGACGGCATCGCCGACAGCATTCGCGGCCCAGCGCCGGAAGAATGCCTCATTGCCTATCCCCTGCGCGACGCCATGCTTGCCGAACCGCCTGACTATACCAGCGAAGTGGCGCCGCGAATCATCGAGAATTGCGGCATGTGCCATCGCCGGGGCGGGGTGGGGCCTTTTGCCCTGGACAGCTACCTGATGCTGCTCGGCTGGTCGCCGATGATCCGCGAAGTGCTGCTCAACAGGCGCATGCCGCCGATGCAGGTGGACTCCGGCGTCGGCCATTCCCGGGACGCCCGCCACATCAGCACCGAAGACCTGCAGGTGCTGGTGAACTGGATTGACGCCGGCGCGGCGGGCGCGGCTGAAGAGAACGATCCATTGCAGGCGCTCTCCGCGGCGCCGGCCATCGACTGGCGCCTCGGCGAGCCCGACCATGTCGTTCAGGCCCCAAGGCAGGACATCCCGCCCACCGGCGTGCTCGATTACACCTACGAAACCACCGAACTCAGTTTCGCCGAAGAGAAGTGGGTGCGCGCCCTGCAATATCTGCCGGGGGACGAGTCGGTGCTGCATCATCTGATGATTTTCGTCACCGGCGAGGGCGAGGATTTCTGGGGCGAAGAGAGGATGCGGGAAAACAGCGTCCGCAAGTTTCTCGATGGCTATGCGCCGGGGCAGGACCTGTTGCGCGAATTTCCCGCCGGAGTTGGAGTCCGCATCGCCCCCGGGGACAAGCTGTCCATGCAGTTCCACTATGTGACAAATGGCCAGTCCACCAGCGACGCCAGCCGCATCGGCCTGTATTTTCATGATGCGCCGCCGGAGCGGGAACTGGTCACCGCGGCGGTTTCCGCGCGCTTTGTGCTGCCGCCCAATACCGCCGATTTCCCCTTGCGAGCGAGTTTCCAGCTTGACCACGACGCGGTGCTCCTTGGCGTGCGGGCACGCATGAATTTTCGCGGCAAGCGCATGAAATTTACCGTGGAGGCCCCCGGCGAGCCGCTGCAGCACGTCTTTTCGGTGCCGGCCTACAATTACGGCTGGCAACCCTACTACCGTCTTGACGAGCCCGTGTCGATTCCCGCCGGCGCGGTGCTGCGTGTGAGCGGCGCCTTCGACAATTCGATTTCCAATCCCAACAATCCCAACCCGGACAGCGAGCTGCGGTTCGGCGTGGAAAGCTGGGAAGAAATGTTCACCGGATACTTCACCTACCATCGTGCAAACTGATCATTTCAGCGCCGCCCGGCAGCGGAAAGTGGATCCGCAGTTCGCCTGTTACCTGCGGGACCCCCCCAGGGTTTCCTACATGCAGCCGGAAGATTCCTGGCTGGAGCGGAAACTGATCACGGCCCTGGAAGCCCTCTCCGGGCGCCGCCGCATCGAGCGCATTTATCGGGAACTCAAGGACCGGAAGCTGGGGGTGGAGAATTTCTTTGCCGAAGGCTTGCGGGAAGCCGGCATCAAGCTGGCGATGGACCGTTCCCCCCTGGCAGGCATGGCGCCCGGCCAGCCGCTGGTGTTTGTCGCCAACCATCCCTTCGGCGTGGTGGACGGCATGGTGCTATGCGATATCGCGGTGAAGCTGCGGGGCGATTTCCGTATCATGCTGCACAGCCTGCTGTGCCAGGATCGCGAACTCGCGCCGTATTTTCTGCCCATCGATTTCACTGCGGCGCCCCAAGCACGCAAGACCAATATCCGCTCGCGGCAGCTTGCCCTGGAAGCGCTGGCGGACAATGTGCCGGTGCTGATCTTTCCGTCGGGGGCGGTGTCCACGGCGAACCGGCTCGGTTTCGGCGCGGTGCGCGATGCGCCCTGGACCAATTTCGCCGCCAGACTCGTGCGCGATGCCGAGGCGACGGTGGTGCCGATCTATTTCCACGGCCGCAACAGCCGCAAGTTCCACGTCGCCTCGCATATCGCCGAACCCCTGCGCACGGCGCTGTTAATCCACGAGGCGCGCAACAAGTTCGGCAAGACCTTGCGGGTGGAAATCGGCAGGCCCATCAGCTGGGATTCCATGCGCGACCTCGAAGGCCGCCAGGAATTGACGGATTTTCTCTACGGGCAGGTGCAGTCGCTGGGCAAGCTTACGCGAACTTCGGCTGGAAATGGCTCTGCCAGCGCTCGGGAAGCCGGGTGACCTTGCCGTCCACGTCGGTCCAGACATGATGGGTGTATCCGGTCACGAGCACCTGGGGATTGTCGCCGGCGGTAATTTCATAGGCGAAAGTCAGTCGGCGGCTGCGGCTTTCGGCAATCCAGGTGCGGACGCGCGCTTGCTGGCCATAGCGGAGACTGCCGGAAAAGCGCAGCTGGGCTTCGGTGACGGGTAGCTGGTAGCCGCTTTCCTCCACATGGGCGTAGTCGCTGCCCATATCGCGCATGTACTGGCTGCGGCCTTCCTCGAAATACACCAGATAAGTCGCATGATGCACGATGCCCATGTTGTCGGTCTCGGCATAGCGGACGTGGAAAACGCTATCGACGCACTGGCGGGAGTCGCGCTGTTTGGCCTGGGTGCCGGACATGGGCGGATTATATCGAATTCCCCTCCTCGTCATTCGGCGCGTAGTCGCGGAATTTCCTTGCGGGGCCGCTGCCTGGGATTCTGCGACTGCGCTTCGCTCCGCGCGGAATGACGGGGAGGGAGGTGACGCCGCGGCGGGCGGCGCTGCTGCGAACCGGGTCGGGATTTGGTAGTGTGGGGTTCTCCAGTTGGCCGAATCCCGAAGGCGGGCTCCAGAATATGCTGAATTTCCCCGAGCCGCCCAGGGAGTACGCTTCGATCTTCCTGGAAGAGACCGACAAGGCCCTGCCAAAGAAGATTGATCAGCGCACCCGCTACGCTTTTTTCAGCACCATCGCCGAAGGCGGCAAGTCGCTGATCAAGTCCTGCAAGGACCAGCACCTGTCGCGTTTCATCTGCTACAAGACCCTGCGCCCGGAATTCGCCCGGGACGAGGTGGAACAGCAACGGTTGATTCGTGAGGCGCGGGTATCCGCCATGCTGCAGCATCCCAATACCGTGCCCACCTACGAGTTGGGCCGGGACGTGCGGGGCAATCCCTTCTTCACCATGAAGCTCGTTCATGGTTACACCCTGCGCGAGATTCTCGACTATCGCGCCCGCTACGACCTGACCCAGTTGATGGAAGTGGTGATGCAGATCGGCTACGCCCTGGAGTACGCCCACCAGCATGGTGTGGCGCACCGGGACATCAAGCCCGAGAACATCCTGGCCGGGCCTTATGGCGAGGTATTGCTGCTCGACTGGGGCCTGGCCAAGGTCTGGGGCGCCGCCGGCGAGGACATGCGGGATGTGGCCGGCCGGCCGGCGATTTCGGTGGCGGATGTCAATATCACGGGCAAACACAAGGCCCAGGGTTCTGCCTGGTACATGTCGCCGGAACAAATCAACCAAGACCCGGAGATCGATTATCGCACCGATGTGTTCAGCCTCGGCGCGGTGCTCTATGAAGTGCTTTGCGGCAAACCGCCGGCCAAAGGGAAGAAGATGCATCAGATTATCGAAAGCGTGCTGCGGGACACGCCGCCGCCGCCATCCGAACTGACCCGGATTCATGTGCCGACCCTGCTCGAGCAGGTCGCCATGCGTTGCCTGGAAAAAAAGCCCGCCAACCGCTTCGCCAGCATGAGCGACATGGTAAGGGCGCTGCGCCAGGACTGGCGCTCGGATCTGGTGTGACGAGGGTTTGGGGAAATCCGGAAACCAGTTGTTCAGTCAAACCATGAGGAGCATTCATGAAACTCGCATTTATCGGCCTTGGCGTCATGGGCTATCCCATGGCGGGTCATTTGCAGCAGAAGGCGGGGGAGGTTTGCGTATACAACCGCACTGCCTCGAAAGCCCGGCAATGGTGCGGGGAGCACGGTGGAAGCAGCGCCCCGACGCCGGTCGAGGCGGCAAGCGGCTGCGACATGGTCATGCTCTGCGTGGGCAATGACGACGATGTGCGATCGGTTGCCCTTGGCGAAAGCGGCGCCTTGGCGGGAATGGATTCGGGCGCCGTCCTGATCGATCACACCACGGCTTCGGTCACCCTGGCCCGGGAACTCGACGCGGCGGCCCGGGAGCGTGGCGTGGAATTTCTCGACGCGCCGGTATCCGGCGGTCAGGCCGGTGCCGAAAACGGCAAGCTGACAATCATGATCGGCGGCGAGAAGGACGGCTTTGAGCGGGCCGAACCGGTACTTGCCGCTTACGCCGCTTTCAGCAAGCTGCTCGGGCCCGCGGGCAGCGGGCAGTTGGCCAAGATGGTTAACCAGATCTGTATCGCCGGCGTAGTGCAGGGTCTGGCGGAAGGGCTCAATTTCGCCCGGCGCGCGGGACTCGACGGGGAGGCGGTCATCGAAACGATTTCCCGCGGGGCCGCCGGGTCCTGGCAGATGAGCAACCGCTATCAGACCATGTTGCGGGATGAATACGATTTCGGCTTCGCGGTGGACTGGATGCGCAAGGACCTGGGAATCGCCAGGGAGGAGGCGGGGCGTATCGGCGCGGAGTTGCCGGTGGCGGCGCTGGTGGACGGATTTTATGGAGAGGTGCAGGCGATGGGTGGAGGGCGCTGGGACACTTCGAGTTTATTGCGGCGCTACACCCGCCGGTAACGCGGCGCAGACACCTGGTATCGCCCCGTCATGAGCGCGGACCATATGTCAGACAGTGGAAAAGCTCCGGCTCGGGGGTTCGACCCCGCCACCGTGAAGTATTTTCGTGGTGATGTTTTTCTCCCGTCCAGCGAAATTGAGCGGGCGGTAGCCGCACTCGTGCTGCGGCGCGGCGCCATGACCCAGGCGCAGATATCACGGGAGATCAACCGCCCCCAGCAAACCGTCTCACGGCTGTTGTCGCGTCTGGTGGAACGCGGATCGCTGCGACCCGGCAAACGGGTATCAACCGGCAAACGGGGTCAACTCAGCGTCAAGGTCGAGATCGCGCCGGATTATGCCTGGTCCTTTGGCATCGCGATCCTGTGGGACGCGGTAGCCGTGACCCTGATGAATTTCAAGGGAGACATCATCGGCAGCAGGCAGCGTGTCATGACGACGATGTCGCACGATGCCGTAGTGGTTGAGGTGCGCAGCATGATCGGAGAGTTGACGCGGCAATGTTCGATAGACTCCCACAGGGTTTTCGCGGCCGGCGTGGGCATTCCAGGCACCTTCATGCGTGAGACGGGCCAGGTGAATACGCCCCTGATCCTTGAAGAATGGACCAATATCAACCTGGAGGAGGCTTTGTCCCACGACCTGGAACTTCCCGTCTGGGTGGAAAACGACGGCAACGCCGCGGCTATCGGCGAAAGCCTGTTCGGCGTGGGGCGCCGCGCGCGAAATTTCGTGTACCTGTACATCGCCACTGGAGTGGGGGGCGGCGTTATCCAAGACGGGCGGCTCGTGCGGGGCGTTTTCGGCAATGCCGGCGAGGTGGGGCAATTGCTGCCGCCATTGATCTATCCGCATCCGAATCTCAAACTGCTGCGCGAACTCGTCCGCCGCCGCGGAATTGAAGTGGAATCAGTCTCGGATCTGGTGCTGGATTTCAACCCTGACTGGCCCGGAGTCGATGACTGGATTGAGCGGGTACGCGACTCGCTTTCGCTGATCGTCTCGGCCAGCGCGGCGCTGCTCGACCCGGCGGCAATCGTGATCGGCGGCCGCATTCCCGAGTCCCTGACGCGAAAAATCATTCCCCACATCGAAATTTTCGATCAACGGCGACGTTCCTATGAACGCCCCCTCCCCCCCATCATCGCTGCCGAGGCCAGCGGTGAATCGGTCTCTGTCGGCGCCGCGGCGCTTCCTTTTACGCAGTATTTTTTCTGCTGAAACCGGAGTATGTATTCATATCGTGTAAATTAATCCCTGACATTTGCATCTTTTGCATTGTTATTTACGCAACATGGGTATAACATCGTTCAGCTGAAGCAGTTCCGGTTCGCAAACAGCGGGGGTTGAAAATGAATCGCTCTTTCCTGACCGCGGCCTTGTCCGCCGCGACCATCTGCGCCGCATCAAGCGCGGCTCCCGGGCAGTCGCCGACCCAGGCGGACGGCGTTATCGAAGAAATCATCGTAACCGGCACCGGTGTGGAACGGACGGGCTTTGACACGCCGCAGTCGGTGTCCCAGTTCACCGGGGAGGACCTCAGATCCTTCAATTCGTCCAGTCAGGCGGATATTCTGACCCAGTTGCCAGGCATCAGCGCCGAAGGCGGCGGCGGCGAAGTCGCCACCAATGTCTTTCACCGCGCCCTGCCGTCGGGGGGACAGTTCTCGTTCACGCCGCTGCTGTATGACGGCATGCCGGCGTTTACGACTTTCGGCCTGAATTCCTCGGCTTTCGATGTCTATTTCCGCAACGACCTCGGCATCGAGCGATCAGAGTTTGTCAGCGGTGGCGTGTCGAACCTGTTCGGCCCTGGTTCGGTGGCCGGCATCATAAACTATATTTCCGCCACCGGCGGGCCGGAGCCCACCGGCACGGTGCAGCTTGAAACCGCCGAAGAAGGCAGATTCCGGGGGGACTACTTTTTCAGCGGCCCGATTGGCGGCGCCGATTCCAGCACCTTCTACGCATTGTCCGGCTACTTCCGCAATGACGAAGGCCCGCTCAAGTCCGGGCTCGACACCCAGGGCTTCCAGATCAGGGGAAACATCAGGCATGAGTTCGATGACGGCTCCGGCTCGTTGACGCTGTATACGCAATTGATCGACGACAGTGTGCAGTTCTTTCTTCCCCTGCCCGTTGACGGTCGCTCCCGGGAGCGCGTTGCCGGCAACGATGGAGCCGAAGTTTTCACCATGAACACGGTCGAGGCGGTCGGTCTGGCGTACGATACTCCCGGTGGTCGTTTCCAGACGCCCATCGGCGACGGCGTCGTCACCCGCGGACACATGCTTGCCGCCGTGCTCGACCGGGACCTGAATGACGAGTGGACCCTCAACGCGAAACTGCGCTACGCACGCTACGATCATCAGTTCAATCTGTTCCTCGACGGCGACGCCCTTGGGCCGAACACGCCCGAAACGCAGTCCGAGTATCTCACCCGGAGGGGAATCGATCCGGCGTTTCATGGCCACGCCCGTTTCAAGTATTCCCAGACCGGCAGGAATCTGGCGCCGGATCATCTCGTGTTCGGCAACCGCACCCTTGACCGCTGGCGCGACGCCACCGACATGTCGGTGGAAATGAGCCTCGGAAACGAATTTTTTGTCGGTGACGCAGTCCATGGCCTGACTATCGGAGGCTTCTTCTCGAATTCCCAGGCCGACGATCTCAATTACATCACCACCTATCTGGGCGATTTCCGCAATGCGCCCCTGATGGTGGACGTGCAACTGATGGGAGTCGTTGAGGACGCATCCGGTGAACTCGTGATGGCTGATGACCCCGCCGCGATGTATCACTGGACACGCAACGGCCTCGCCAGAACCAACGGGCTGACCGGATATCGCGACCGCAGCGCGCGGCGCGCCGCTTTCTATATCGCCGATCAGATCGAAAGTGGCCGCTGGTCCTATGACCTTGGTGTCCGGCTCGAACGGCTTGAGGGCGATGTCAAGCAATTCAATACTTCATCCCATGTGATGAGCAACGACCCGGGCGTCAGCGATCACCTTGAGGTCGTCAGTTACACCAATGGCTCGCTCACCAGCGACTCTCTCGGCGCCACCGAATGGGCCTTTTCAGCCGGCGCGCTGTACCGCTTGAGCGACGAGGTCAATCTGTTCGCCAACGCGTCCCGCGGATTTTTCTTCCCGCAGATACGCAGCGTGCCTTTCAATCAGGGCAGGCTTGCTTCCTACGAAGGTGAAATCATCGATACCATCGAAGCGGGCGTGAAATATGAGAATCAAGCAATCACCGCCCAGGCGCTCCTGTTCCGATCAACCCTGGATGACCGGCGCAACGTCGATTTCATCAATGATCCGAACAATCCCGGCAACATCATCGAAGACGTATCGCTGCAGTCCACCGAGGCCTTTGGAGTCGAGGCCGGTCTGACCTGGTACCTGAACGACTTTGTATCGTTGAACGGCAATGTCACGCTGCGCGAGCATGAGTTCACCAAGGCCGACGGCAATCCCGCGATTGTCGGCAACGAATTGCGGCGGCAACCCGCCGAAATGGCCAATTTCGGCGCCCGTTTCGCGCTGGAGAATTTCGAAGGCTTGTTGATGTACAACTATCACGGTGACAACTTCGCCAACGATTCGAACACCGTCAGCCTGGATTCCTACGGCTTGTGGCGACTGGAAGCCGGATATTCGTTCCCGCTTGATGACGATGACAATATTCGCGTGAGCCTGCATGTGTTCAACCTTACCGACACGCAGGGAATCACCGAAGGCTCGCCCCGGCAAGGCAATGCCCAGTCGGGCCAGCCCGCGCAGTTCTTCGTCGGCCGGCCGATTCTGCCCCGCAGGGCGGCGCTTCGAATGAGTTATGATTTCTAGGAGGACTCCCATGCCCCAGCGCTTCTGATGAACGCCTTCGACTACGCAATCATCGCCGCCTACCTGGCGATGCTGCTTGGGTTGGGGTATCTCTTCAAGGAGCAGCATTCCAAAAAGGATTACTTCCTCGGCGGGCGGCAACTCGGCGTCTTGCCCCTGACCTTGTCGACCATGGCCACCCAGCTTTCGGCCATCAGCTTCATTTCCGCCCCGGCTTTCGTCGGGCTGCGGGAAGGCGGCGGCATGGTCTGGTTGTCATACGAATTCGCCGTGCCGCTGGCCATGCTGCTGCTCATGGTCTATGTGCTGCCCGTGCTGTACCGGTCGGGAGTTGTCAGTATCTACGACTTCCTGGAAAGCCGCTTCGGACTATCCACGCGACTGCTGATTTCCTTCGTGTTTCTGATCAGCCGCGCCCTGGCCACAAGCATAGCCATATACGCCACCGCGCTTATCCTCAATGTCGCCATGGGTGTTGATTTTTTCATCGCCATTGCCGTAATCGGCGTGATTACCCTCATCTACTCGTTCCAGGGCGGCATGAAGGCGGTGGTGTATTCCGATGCGGCGCAGATGGTCCTGATTTTCTCCGGCGTCGCCATGATCCTGCTGTTCTCCCTGCGCAACATGGGCGGGCTGGATGCTTTCCTGGCGAATATCGACCCAACCCGCCTGACCGTGCTGCGCACCGATTCCTGGGGCCTGGCGGGTGATGAATGGGGGCTGTGGCCGATGATTTTCGGCGGTATCGTGTTGTACGCCTCATATTACGGCTGCGATCAGACCCAGGCCCAGCGCACGCTTTCGGCGAAAGACGAAAACTCGGTGCGGCGGATTCTCATGCTGAACGGCCTGGCGCGATTTCCCATCGTGCTGCTGTATTGCGTAACCGGCCTGGCGCTTGGCGCTTTCGCGGTGATGAACCCGGATTTTCTCGCCCAGGTGGACCCGCAATCCCCTGATACGCTGGTTCCGCTGTTTATCGTCCAATACCTGCCCAACGGACTGATCGGCCTGCTTATCGTGGCCCTGCTCGCGGCGTCGATGTCTTCCCTGAGTTCGGTGGTCAATTCGCTTTCGGCGGTTAGCATCGAGGATTACACGCGGTTGGCGGGGAAGAAGCTGGAGCCGGACAGCTATGTCTTCTGGTCCCGCGCGGCGGTTTTGTTCTGGGGCATTCTGATTGTCGCCCTGTCGGTATTCGGCGGCGCCATCGCTCCCACTGTCATAGAGGCCATCAACATGGTCGGTTCGGTATTTTACGGGCCGATCCTGGCAACTTTCCTGCTGGCGATTCTGCGCCCCGGAGTCGGCTCCCGGGGCGCGAACACAGGCCTGCTGGCGGGAGTGGGCCTGAATCTGTATCTCTGGATCGCCCAGCCGCAGATATTCTGGTTGTGGTGGAATGTGACCGGCCTGCTCGCCGCCCTTGGCGCCGCCCTGCTGATTTCGGCGTTTTCCGAAGGCGCGGAAGCGGCGACACGGCCAGTGGATGCGGATGGCATTGCGGGTGTCTGGCGTCGCGACGAAACCGCCACGCTGTTGCTGGCGTTCGCGGCCATGTTGTTGATCGGGTGGCTGATACCACACCTGTTTGGCGGATAATTTCCATCGCGCAATCATCCGGCTTGAAACCAGAACAGCGTCACCGCCGCTGTCCAGGAGAAATTGTCGCCTCCACAGCCCTTGCCCGTTTCCGAGTTGAAGTACTCGTAGTACCCTCCGGCAGCCATGATGCATCTGCGACTTTCGTGCTTGATCCGGTCGGCCAGTTCAGTATAGCCATAGGCGCGCAGGCCATCGGCGATCATCCAGTTCACGTGCAGCCATACCGGGCCGCGCCAATATCGTTGCGGTTCGTAGAACGGGCTTCGCGGGTGCGTTGAAGCCAGGGAAAATTCACTTGCCGCCAGCCACTGCTCCGCCAGCGAGGCCATTTCTCCAGCCTGGCCGGCGTCGGCCAGATAGCCGAAAAGTGGCAGCAGCGCGGCGGTAGTGTGTTCCCGCAGCGGCGCATCGGAGATTTTGTCCCAGTTGAGAAAACAGCGGTATTCGCCAGACCAGCAGCGGCTGGCCGCCTTGCCGGTGCGAATGAGTTCCGCCTCGAGTTCCGGCACGGATTCCTCCTGCCCGAATTCCCTGCAGAGTTTGATCAAGTCGTGGGTGGCGCGGTGCAGTATGGCAACCGTGCCGATGTCGATGACCCGATAAGGCGAGGCGGCGACCACTCGCCGGGGTTCGAACCGCTGCCGTCTGTTCAATTCGATGAGATGGAGGTAACGGTCATATTCCGCGTCGCTTGGCCGCTGTGCCTGATCGACATGGTTCAGGTCGCGGCGCCGGTAGCCCCACTCAACCCGCGGCACACGCGCCAGTGGAGCGTCCCAGGCCGGACTGTTGTCCATACCCGATTCCCATGGATGATAACTTTCCACCAGTCCCGTGTTATCGAGATCGCGGTCACGGTACCACCAAAGATGGTAGTCGATCAGTTGTGGCAGCAGATCCCGCACTGCGGCGCGGGCTGCCGAGCTTGCCGATGCACGCCGCAGCATCAGCTCGATTGCCGTGGCCCAGACCGGAGGCTGCGAGATCGTGCTTGAGGGAATGCCGGATTCGGCGCCCCAAATCCCGGGCCCGGGAAAATACGAATCCGAAGGACCATGAAAAAGGATATGCGGCACCATGCCGTTGTCCCACTGGCCACTGAACATCGCCTGCGCTTCTTTCCATGCGCGCCCTTCGTCGAAAGTGAGCCAGCCGAGAGCGGTAAAGGCGGAATCCCAATTCCACTGGAACGGATATAGCCCTTTTGTCGGAACCGTATACGTTCCCAGGTCATTGCCTCGCAATACCGCGCGAGCCGCCTCAAAATCCATCACTTTCCCGATTTGCGGCGCCCCGTTCACCGCTGATCTCAGAATTCAGGGGGGAAGAAATCCTACTCAACATGAGTAAGATAGCATTTGTGTTGAACAAGGCAAAGCGGATTCGGGTTCCGGATTCGATGAAAATACCCGAATCGCCCCCGCAGCGCTTTCTCGCACTGCCGGGGCGATTCCGGTTCAGGCGCGCTAGGAGCCTGAAAATCAACCCAGGTCGAAGCGGTCGAGATTCATTACCCTGGTCCAGGCCTGAACGAAGTCGGCTGTGAATTTTTCCCGGGAATCGGCGCAGCCGTAGACTTCGGCGATTGCCCTGAGCTGGGAATTCGAGCCGAAGACGAGGTCGGCGCGGGTTGCGGTCCAGCGTTTTTCTCCGCTGGCGCGGTCGCGGCCCTCGAACTCGTCCTCATCGTCTGAGACCGGCGCCCAGGCGGTGTTCATGTCGAGCAGGTTGACGAAGAAGTCATTGCTCAGGGCGCCCGGGCGATCGGTGAACACGCCATGGCCGGAGCCGTCCGCATTGGCGCCAAGCACTCTCATGCCGCCCACCAGCACGGTCATTTCCGGCGCTGTGAGGGTCAGCAACTGGGCCTTGTCCACCAGCAGCTCCTCGGCGGAAACCGAGAACTTGCCGGACAGGTAGTTGCGAAAGCCGTCCGCCGCCGGCTCCAGCACCGCGAATGACTCGGCGTCGGTCTGTTCGGCGCTCGCGTCGCCGCGGCCGGGAGTGAAAGGAACCTGTACCGCGCTGCCCGCGTCCGCCGCCGCCTTCTCAATCGCCGCGCAGCCGCCAAGCACGATCAGGTCCGCCAGGGATACCCGCTTGCCGCCGGACTGGGCGCTGTTGAATTCGCCCTGGATGCCTTCCAGCGCCGCCAGCACCTTCGCCAGGTCCGCCGGGCGGTTGACTTCCCAGTCCTTCTGGGGCGCAAGCCGCAGCCGGCCGCCATTGGCGCCGCCGCGCATGTCCGAGCCGCGGAAGGTGGAAGCCGAGGCCCAGGCCGCCGAAACCAGTTGCGCCACGCTCAATCCGGAATCGAGGATCTTCGCCTTGAGCGCGGCGATGTCGGCGTCGTCCACGAGTGCGTGGTCCGCCGCCGGGATCGGGTCCTGCCAGATGAAGTCCTCGGCGGGAACTTCCTTGCCGAGATAGCGCGCTTTCGGGCCCATGTCCCGGTGGGTCAGCTTGAACCAGGCTTTGGCGAATGCTTCGGCCAACTGGTCCGGGTTTTCCAGAAAACGCCGGGCGATGGGCTCGTAGCCCGGGTCCATGCGCATGGCCATGTCGGCGGTGGTCATCATGGGCGCGTGGCGCGTGTCCGGGTCGTGCGCGTCGGGCACTGTGCCGTCGCCGGTGTCGCCCACGGGCTTCCACTGGTTGGCGCCGGCGGGGCTTTTGGTGAGTTCCCATTCGTAGCCGAACAGGTTTTCCAGGTAGTTGTTGTCCCATTGCACCGGGTTGGTGGTCCAGGCGCCTTCGAGTCCGCTGGTGATGGCGTCGCCCGCCTTGCCCGAGCCGTGGGAACTGATCCAGCCGAGGCCCAGTTTGGCCATGTCGGCGGCTTCGGGTTCCGGGCCCACTTTCGCCGCATCGCCGGCGCCGTGGCATTTGCCGAAGGTATGTCCTCCCGCCACCAGCGCCACGGTTTCCTCATCGTTCATCGCCATGCGGCCAAAGGTTTCGCGAATGTCGCGGCCCGAGGCGATGGGGTCGGGATTGCCGTTGGGGCCTTCCGGATTCACATAGATCAGGCCCATCTGCACCGCGCCGAGCGGATTTTCCAGTTCCCGGTCGCCGGTGTAGCGGTTGTCGCCCAACCAGGTCTTTTCGGCGCCCCAGTAGATGTCTTCCTCGGGCTCCCAGATGTCGGGCCGGCCGCCGGCGAAGCCCAGGGTCTCGAATCCCATGGATTCCAGGGCGCAGTTGCCGGCTAGAATCATCAGGTCGGCCCAGGAGATCCTGTCGCCGTACTTCTGCTTGACGGGCCACAGCAGCATGCGCGCCTTGTCGAGATTGCCATTGTCCGGCCAACTGTTCACCGGGGCGAAACGCTGGTTGCCGGTGCCGCCGCCGCCGCGGCCGTCGGAAATACGGTAGGTTCCCGCGCTGTGCCAGGCCATGCGGATGAACAGGGGGCCATAATGGCCGTAGTCCGCCGGCCACCAGTCCTGGGAGGTGGTGAGCACTTCGCGGATGTCCCGCTTGAGGGCTTCGAGGTCGAGGCTGTTGAACGCCTCGGCATAGTCGAATGCCTCGCCCATTGGGTCGGACTTGCCGGAATGCTGGTGCAGGATCCTGAGATTGAGCTGGTTCGGCCACCAGTCCGCATTGGATGTGCCGAAGCCCGCGGCGAACTTCTGCGCGCTGCCCGTGAACGGGCACTTGACGGTGTCGTGCATGGTTTCTCCTTTGTGTGGATGCAGTGTTTCAGGGGCCGGGGCCCAGGGGCTTGAGCCCCGGCGACTCGTGAGTGAACTTAGCACATCTTGTCTTATCAGGATAATTGATATTACTGCCGCTTTTCATTGGAAAAATCGATAAGTAATTTCCGTGACCGCGTGAGTCTCCGATATTGACCGGCAACCTGCGCCTTCTGGACGGCACAGCAGACAAGCATTGGGCTATATTCAACGAATGGCCTGCGCCTTTGGCGCGGGCGTGACCACAGACTTTGGACCCGGCACAATGATTGAATACCCCACTTTTGTCACTCATCTGGAATGCAGCTACACCGGCAAGCGCTATCCCGCCGATACGCCGCAGGGGCTTTCCGAGGCCGGCAAGCCGCTGCTGGTCCGCTATGACCTGGACGCGCTGGCGGCCGGAGTCAGCAAGATTCACCTGATCGACCGGGAGCCTGAGCTGTGGCGCTACCGCGAGTTCCTGCCCGTGCGGCGGTCGGAGAATGTGGTGCGGCTTGGCGAGTCCATGACGCCGCTGCTGCCAGCCCGCAAGCTGGAGGAGGATTATGGCTGCGCCCGGATTCTGATCAAGGACGAAGGACGCCTCCCCACCGGCTCCTTCAAGGCCCGGGGGCTCGCGCTGGCGGTGGCCATGGCCCGGGAACTCGGCGTTCGGCGCATGGCGATTCCCACCAATGGCAATGCCGGGGCCGCGCTGGCTGCTTACTGCGCCGCCGCGGATATCGAAACCTGGGTGTTCTGCCCCGCCGACACGCCCCGCGTCAATATCGAGGAAACCGCCTTTTTCGGCGCCCACACCTATCTGGCCAACGGCTATATCAATGACTGCGGCAAGGTGGTCTGCGCCGGTCGCGAAGAGATGGGCTGGTTCGACACGTCCACGCTGAAAGAGCCGTACCGGATCGAAGGCAAGAAGACCATGGGGCTGGAGCTTGCCGAACAGCTCGACTGGCAACTGCCGGACGTGATTCTCTACCCCACCGGCGGCGGCACCGGCCTGATCGGCATGTGGAAGGCCTTTGCCGAACTCGAAGCCATCGGCTGGATCGGCTCCCACCGACCGCGCATGGTGGCGGTGCAGGCAGCCGGATGCGCGCCCATGGTGCGGGCCTTTGAAACCGGCAGCCGCCACGCCGCGCTTTGGGAAGACGCCCACACCATCGCCGCCGGCATTCGCGTGCCCGCGGCGGTGGGGGACTTTCTGATACTCGATGCCGTGCGCGAGAGCGGCGGCTTTGCGGTCGCCGTGGAAGACGCCGATATTCTTGCCGCCCAGCGGGAATGCGCCCGCCGGGAAGGCATATTGCTATGCCCGGAAGGCGCCGCAACCCTGGCGGCGCTGAAGCGGGAACTGGCCAGCGGCCGCATCCGCCGGGACGAGCGCGTGGCGCTGTTCAACTGCGCCACCGGGCTGAAGTATCCGCTGCCGGCGGAGTACGGGCGGATCGACCTCAAACAGCCAATCGACTACGCCGCTCTCAAGATCTGACAGGCGCCAGATAAATTTCACGTCAATTTCAGTGCATCTCTGAAAATGTTTACTAAGGTTAAGTCCGGAGACCGAGACTGTTCCGGGTGAATTGCCACATTTCCGACGGTTTTCTTCTCCATATCCGTAATTTCATGTTATAAGGAACTGAAATGACCACACCAGATATACTGGCGGCGCGGCAATTGGAGAAATCCGGCATGACCCGATCCGAGGCGGAAGCGGTGGTTGGCCTCATGCGCACCGTGACCGCGCCACTGGCAACCAATGCAAAAGTTGAGGCCCTGGGGGAGTCTCTTCGTGAGGAAATGAAAGCCATGGATGAATCGATCCGCGAAGAGATGAAGGCCATGGATAAGTCGATCCGGGAAGAAATGAAGGCCATGGGAAAGTCGATTCGCAAGGATATGATATCCACCGAAGGTCTGCTCCGGGCGGACATGAATACCATGGAATCGAGACTGCTCTGGAAAATGGCGGGGATGAATCTTACGACCGTTGGCCTGATCATAGCCGCCATGCGGCTCTTTCCCCCCTGATGCCTGCGCCCGAAACCTGATTTGCCCGACTATTCGGGGGGTGATATAAGGGGATTTCAAGCCATTATCCGGTCCCCGCCAACTCAAGGGGTCCAAGTACGAAAATTCATGAACGCCCCGGTTCGGCACAGCTTTCGCATTGCACAGACGATTTCCCTGGTTTTGCCGGGTCTGCTCTGGCTCGGCGCCTCCCCTGTGTTCGCCCAGGAAGGGGAAGCCCCGACCGCAGACGAGACCGGGCTGGCCGCGCCGCGAACTTCGGTGCTGTATCTCGAGCCCGGAACGCCGCTTTCCCGGCAGGCGGACTTCGCCCCGCCGCCGCCCGAGTTGCCCGAAGACCCGGAGCTCGACCCGGAATTCGCCGAGCGCAGCCGCAGCATTTCCCGTTTCAATGAAGCCATCGCCGACGCCGAGACCATAGCCGGCGCCTGGGACAACAGCCTGGTCGAGCAATTGACCACCCTGGGTTCGCTGCAACAACAGCAGGGCAATTATTCCGGCGCGATAGAAACCCACGAGCGGGCGATTCACGTTCAGCGCATCAATACCGGGCTGCACACCATCGACCAGTCGCCGCTGGTGCGGCGGATGATCGAAAGTTACATCGCCATGCGCGACTGGTCCCAGGTGGACACCTACCACAACTACCTGTTCTTCATTCAGCAGAAATCCTATGGCAACACCGACCCCAGGCTGATTCCCGCCCTGGGCGAGCTGGCCAACTGGCATATCCACGCCTTTGCCATGCGCGAAGGCCAGTCCCTGGCGATGCGGCTCAGTTCCGCCCAGATGCTGTTCGCCACCGCCACCCGGCTGGTGGACATGCATTTCGGCAGGGACGACGCCAGATATGTCGAATACCAGCGGGGCCTTGCGCGCTCGGCCTATCTCGTGGCCCAGAACCAGGACCTGCTGCGGGAGCTGGACCGGGCGCAATTCCGTGCGCCCCAGGAAGCCCTGCGGGACGCCATCATGGTGGATACTTCCCTGCCGATCCGCCCGCTCGGCTTTGGCGCGGGGGAAGATGCGCTGCAAAACATCATGGCGTACTACCGGGAACAGGAAGACACCGAAAGTCTCGCCGAGGCCACCGCGCAACTGGCGGACTGGTACCTGTTGTTCAACCGCCGCGGCCAGGCTCGGGAAACCTATCGGCAGGCCTGGGAGGCGCTTGCCGACAAGGCGGACGCGCGGGATTCGCGCCAGCGGCTGTTTGGCCAGGTGCGCGAGATTCCCGTGTACGCCGCCGACGACAACGGCTGGATGATCGAAAACCTCGGCTTCATGGCGGATGAGGACGAAGCCAGTCATGACTTTATCGACGTGAGTTTCGATGTGACCCAATGGGGGGAAGTGCGCAATATCGAGACCCTGGGCGAGCCCTCGCCCTCCGTGGAAAACCAGCATGGCTGGGTGCGGCGCAGTATCCGGGACACGATGTTCCGGCCGGTGATCGCCGAGGGCGATATCGCCCGCTCCGACGGCAATCAGTTCCGCTACCGCTACTGGTATTGATCCCGGCACGGGAACCGGGTGGCGCGGCGGATGTCAAGCCTCGCCAAGCCAGGCTCCTGGTTCAGGAAACTACCGGCGGCGGAAACTGTCCAATTATCCCGGAAACATGGCGGAAAAGTGGTAAGCTTCGGAGCAGTGGAGTCGGCAACGGAAATCAGGGAGCGCGCCGTATAACACTCCGTATTAACAGCGCAGTGGAGTTGACGTAACAGGGAAGCTTTGGCGAGATGAGGGTCGGCCCGACAGGCCGGCGCGGGAGGGCGGGATCATGCAGGTTTTGAAATTCAGACCCGGGACACTGGCGAAGTTCGCCCTTGGCGGGCTTGTGGTGGCGGCGCTTGCCGCTTGCGAAACCCAGACCCGGCAGAGCCCGCAACAGCCACAAAGCCCCCAGATGCCCTCCTCGAGCCCGAGCGGACTTCCCACGCCACCCCAGCCGCCGAGCGGTTCCCAGGGGCCGCAATCCCCCAGCAGTTCGCCTTCGATGCCGTCGCCGAGCTCGCCAGGTTCCAGCGGTTCGCCCTCCATGCCCTCGCCGGGTTCATCGAGTTCGAGCGGCTCGCCTTCATTTCCGTCGCCGTCGAGCCCCGGCGGCATGCCTTCCACGCCGTCCCAGTCGGGCCAGAGCGGCTCGCCTTCGGCATCAATGCCATCCAGTTCCGGCGGGATGCCGTCAACGCCCGCAGGCGCGCCGTCCCAGGGCGTTCCGGGCTTGCCCACCCTGTCCACACCTCCGGGTCTGCCCGGACTGCCGTCTTCTTCCATTCCCGGCAGCCCCGGCGACCCGGGCGGTACCGGCGATGCCGGCAGTGCCGCGGATGGCTCGTCAGGCGACGCTGAAGGCGGTTCCCAGCCAGGGCTTGAACCCGCCGGCGGCGAAGGCGGAAGAGATAGTTCCACCGGCGACGCGGGCAATCTTCCCGGCCAGCCCGGCGGCGGCGACTATAGCCTCGACACCTTGCCCGGCGGCGGCGTATTCCAGGGCGGCGCGGGTTCAGGGCAATCCGGCGGCGCCATGACCGCGGCGGAGCGCGCCGCTGTGCTCGACGATCAATTGCGGCGCACGTACGAAACCCATGACGAGATCCTGCGCCGGGAACAGGCTGACGCCCGGGGCGCCGCGGAAAGCGCCGGCGGTGGTGGCGGCGGCAATGAACCGCCCGGCGGCGGGCAGGGCGGCGGCGTTCCCAATGGCGTGGGCGGTGCCGATGTGGCCGGCGGCGGAAATCGCCCGGGGGGCGCGCCGGGAGACGCTTCCCAACAGCCGACTTTCCCGCCGCCGGACGATATTCCCAGCGGTCGCGACGATGATGTGGTGGCGCGGCAATTGCGCGAGGCGGCCATGACCGAACCCGACCCGGAACTGCGGGAGGCGCTCTGGGACGAATACCGCAATTACACAGGCATTGGTAATTAGAACCCGACAGGAAAGGTCAATGAACATGAAGATGACATTCCAGAAATTCATTGGGCTCGGTCTGGCGGCTGCGCTGGCGGGCGGCTGCGCGACCCATACCGTGCGCACGACGACCTACGAACCGGTGGTCACCGACACCGAGGCGATTCCGGAAGAATTCCTGATGGACGTGGGCGTGGCCATATTCGACCCGGGCCTCGATGAAATCGACGATGACGAGGAAGAGACCACCAATCATCAGGTGCGGCTGGCGGAATCTCGCTACGCCCCCTATATGCTCAGCGAAACCCTGATCCGTTCGGGCAACTGGGGCATTGTCTATGTCATGCCCAATGACGCCAGCCCCATGGATATCCGCATCGATGGCGCCATCCTGCAATCCACCGGCGAAAGCATGGCCATGCGGGTGCGGGTGAGCGACGCCAGCGGCCGCCACTGGTACACGAAGGAGTACCGCGAGGCCATCAGCCAGTTCAGTTACGAACCCGGCCAGCGGGCCCAGAACGATCCTTTCCAGGTGCTGTACAACGCCATCGCCAACGACCTGCTCGACTACCGCAAGTCCAATATCGACAATGCGGACATCGCCGAAATCCGGGCGGTATCGGAAATGCGCTTCGCCCAGCGATTCTCACCCGAGGCTTTTGGCGATTTTCTCGCTGCGGATGGCGAAGGAAATTACAACCTCACCGCGCTGCCGGCGGAGTCCGACCCTTCCCTGCGCCGCATCCGCGAAATTCGCGAGCGCGACTACATGTTCATGGACACGGTGCAGGAATACTATTCGACCTTCACCCGGGATATGCGCGAGCCATACGATTCCTGGCGCGAACAGAGCTATCACGAAACCCTGGCCCTGCGCGAACTTGAGGACAATGCGCGGCGCCGCTTCATACTCGGCACCGCGGTGGTGCTTGGCGGTCTTGCGGCCGCCGCCAACGGCGGTGACTATGTTACCCGGGTGGGCGGCGCGGCCGGCGTCGGGGCCGGGGCCTACCTGATCAAGAGCGGTTTCGACCGGCAGGCGGAAGCCAGAATCCACATGGCGGCGCTGGAAGAGATGGGCGCTTCCCTCGAAGGCGAAGTCGCGCCCCGGGTTATCAGCCTTGAAGACCAGACCATCACCCTCACTGGCACCGTCGAGGAGCAGTACGAGCAATGGCGCGAGATCCTCGCCGATATCTATGCCGTCGAGCAAGGCAGCCTGCCTTCGGCCGTATCGGGCAACTGAGGCCTGCGCTGCGGGAAGCTGCGACAGCGACGGCTCAGCCCCGGAAATTCGTACCACAATGAAGCATGCCGGAACAGGAAACCCCACATCGATTGCCGGAGCAGGCGAATGACAGCGCCCCCGGAGCACAGGCGCTGCCGCCGCCGGAAACCGGCCGGCCATCACCCTGGTTATGGCTGGGTGTAGGCTTTTTGCTGATCGTCGCCCTGCTGGTGGTCTTTGTCCTGCCGGTGGTCGTTACCGAGTACGAATTGCCGCTCGAACCCCGGCCTGACCTTTCCCGGCCGGCGCTTCCCACAAGCGGCGCGCAAAGCGCCGAAACCGCCTCTCCATTCGAGGAAGCGCTCGCCGCCCGGGAGCGCCAGCGCGCCCAGGACGTGCTTGCCGATATTCTCGATGTCCAGGCCGAACTCGAAGCCTTGCAGGTGGAGCAATGGGCCGGCGAGAGCTTTGCCACCGCCCTGGAATCCGCCCGGGCCGGCGATGTGTTCTATCGCGACCGGGAATTCGACCAGGCCAATGATTCCTATCAAGCGGCGGCGGCGACCCTGGAAGAGTTGTTGGAGTCGGTTCCCGCCAGACTGGAAGAGGCCCTGACGGAAGGCGAATCCGCCCTCGGCGGGGGCGACCCGCAACTCGCCGAAGCCCGTTTCAATACCGCCTTGCTGCTCGACCCGGGCAATGCCCGGGCCCGGGGCGGCATCGAGCGAACCGCCAACCACGCCGAATTCACCGCCTTGCTGGAAAGCGCTGCGGGCCTTGCCCAAAGCGGAGAACTGCAGCGGGCGCTGGCGGCCTATCAACAGGCCGCCGCGCTGGACCCGGCCAGTGAACAGGCCCGCGCCGGCGCCGCCGCGGTAAGCGAACAGATTCGCCAGGGCGAATTTTCCGCGGTCATGGCGGCGGGTTTCGCCCTGCTCGACGGCGGCGACCCCGAGGCGGCCATCGCCGAATTCGAACGCGCCGAAGGTCTTGGCGTCAACAATGAACAGGCCCGGGGCGCCATCGACCAGACCCGCAACCAGATCGCCTCGGTGGAAATCGCCCGGCTGCGGGATGGAATCGAGGCCGCCGAAAAGGGCGAACAATGGCAGGAGGCCGTGGAAGCCTACGACGAGGTGCTCGCCATCGACGCCAATGTGATTTTCGCCCAGGAAGGGCGCGAGTACGCCTCCCGCCGCGCCCTGCTCGACAATCTGCTCACCGAAGCCATCGCCAACCCTTTCCGCTTCAATGAGGACCCCGTCTACCAGCAGGCGCTGGACATCTACTACACCGGCCGCTCCATCGAATCACCAGGGCCGGGACTTGCCGGCCAGCTTGATGAACTCGAAATCCTGCTCGCCAATTCCCAGGTTCCGGTGGAAGTACGCTTTGCCTCCGACAACCTGACCGATGTCACCGTGCTGCGAATCGCCGAACTCGGCGAGTTCGAACAGGCCAGCCTTTCGCTGAAACCGGGGCGTTATGTCGCGGTGGGGCGAAGGGTGGGCTACCGCGATGTGCGGGAAGAATTCACCGTGGGCTTTGGCCAGACACCCGCCCGGGTCACGGTGCAATGCGTTGACCGCCTCGGCGGCAGGCGTTGACCATGCAGCAGCGCGATTCCGATCTCGTCGAACCCATAGTCCCGGTGGAATTCACGCCGCCGAAAGGCGACGCCCCGGGTTTCGTCTTCCGCTGGCGCTGGCTCTACGGCGCCGTTGCCGCATTCGCCGCCCTCAGCGGTTTCGCCGCCTGGTTCGTGCTCACCGCCAGATCGGTTTACATCGAAGTGGAGCCCATCACCGCGGAAATCGAACTCAGCGGCGGCCTGAGCTTTCAGGTGGGCCCCCGCTATCTGCTGCGCGGCGGCGAATACCAGTTGCGGCTCAGCCATGCGGGCTACCACGACCGGGACATCGCCCTGATGGTGGGGGAAGACGCCGCGCAAACCCACGAGTACGCGCTGAACCCGCTGCCAGGCAGGATTTCGATAAGCAGCGGCGAGCTTGCCGGCGCCCGGGTGAGCATTGGCGGGGCTGATATCGGCGCCACCCCGGTGACCGACGCCAGCGTGGAAGCCGGCGATTACGAACTCCTTGTCAGCCTGGACCGCTACCTGCCATACCGCGGTGAAATCCGCGTCGAGGGCCGCGAAGTCGAACAGCAATTCGCCGTGGAGCTTGAACCGGCCTGGGCTGAAGTGAATCTGCGCAGCCAACCACCCGGCGCCGAAGTGCTGGTGGATGGCGAAGCCGCCGGCCAGACGCCCCTGCTTGCGAAAATCCTCGAAGGGCGGCGCTCCCTGACCCTGCGCCTGCCGGGGCATCAGGCCTGGCAGCAGCGCATTGCACTGCGAGCCGGCGAAGCGCTGGAGTTGCCACTGGTGAACCTGCAGCCCGCCGATGGCCTGGTCTTCATACAGTCGAACCCCTCCGGCGCCAGCGTCACCGTGGGCGGCGAATTCAAGGGCCTGACCCCGGTGGAAGTCAGCCTGCCGCCGGGCCAGCGCCATGAATTCACCCTGATTCGGGAAGGCTACCACTCCAGACGCGTACCGCTGGAAATCCGCCCGGACCAGCAGCGCGATCTGGAAGTGGAACTCGAGCCGGTGCTGGTGGCGGTGCGGGTGGAAGCGGAGCCGCCAGACGCGGAACTCTACGTCAATGGCGATCTGGCGGGTTCCGCCAACCAGACCGTGGAACTGCCGGCGGCCAGCCAGAACATCGAAATCCGCAGCAATGGCTATGTGCCCTACGCCACCGAATTCATTCCCCGCCCCGGTCTCGACCAGGTCATCCGCGCCACCCTGCAATCCCTGGAACAGGCCCGGCTGGAAAACATCGCCGTGGTGACCAATGCCGCGGGCCAGACCATGAAGCTGTTCTTCCCCGAAGGGCGCAGCTTCACCATGGGCTCCTCGCGCCGGGAAGCGGGGCGGCGACCCAATGAAACCCTGCGGGAAGTCAAGCTCCAGCGGCCCTTTTATCTCGCCGAAACCGAAACCACCAATGAACAGTTCCGCCTGTTCGCGCCGGAACACAGCTCGGGCACCACCGCCGGCATGACCCTGGACAATGCCAGCCAGCCCGTGGTGCGGGTGTCCTGGCAACAGGCCGCGCTGTTCTGCAACTGGCTCAGCGAACAGGAGTCGCTGGCGCCTTTCTATCGGGTCGGCAACGGCCAGGTGACGGGTTTCGACCCGGAATCCACCGGCTACCGCCTGCCCACCGAGGCCGAGTGGGCCTGGGCCGCCCGGGTGGACCCGGAGGGCAACAGCCTGCGCTATCCCTGGGGCGATTCGCTGCCGCCCCCGCCGCGTTCGGGCAATTTCGCCGACATCAGCGCCCGCGCCTTTCTCACCCTGGTGCTGCGGGATTACAACGACGGCGAAGCGGTAACCGCCCCGGTGGCCACTTTTCCGCCCAATCACCGGGGCCTGTACGATCTCGCCGGCAACGTCGCGGAATGGATACATGACTACTATGGCTCGGTGGGGCTGAGTGGAAACGCGCCAACCGACCCGCTTGGCCCCGAATCCGGCGAATCCCATACCCTGCGCGGCTCAAGCTGGGCCCATGCTTCCATTACCGAAATGCGTCTTTCCCACCGGGATTTCGGCACCGAACCCCGTTACGATACAGGCTTCCGGGTGGCGCGTTATCTGGAAGAGGAGAATCAGGAATGACCCACCCTGGCAGCAGGCTGATATTGATTCTTGCGCTGTTGCTGGCCGGAGCAACCGCGGGGCAGGTTTTCGCCCAGCGACAGGATTCGGACGAACAACAGCAGGGAGAACAGGAACAGGCGCAAGCTGAAACCGGACAGCAAGGGGCAGCGCAAGACGACGACTCCCTGACGGGGGCAGCCGAAGCCGAAGAAGAGCAAAACGGCGAAGACGGCGAATTCGAGCGCTTCATTCCCACCGAGCAGGTCTCCCGGGACCTGGGCGTCTCCTTCCCCGCGGATATATAACATGAGACAGGGCCTGCTCAACCAGACGCTGTACCAGTTGGCTGCGCTGATTACCGCGGTGATAATCGTCCATGCCATTTATGTGGCGATCATCCGCCCCAACGCCGACTTCATCCAGCAGCAGCAGGCCCAGCTTCAGCAGGCCGACCCGGACTATGTGCCCGAGCGCTCGGTCTACATCATCCTGCGCAATGTGGAGCAGGAAACCTGCATCATCCTTTTCCTCTGGGCGCTGTCGATCATCGGCCAGAAAACCGTGACCACCATGCGCGAGCGAAGGCTGCTCGACCGCACACTGATTCCGCTCGCCGAAGGCATGAGCATCCTTCCCGAAGACGCCCGCAACTATTCCCGGCCGGTGCAGGGACTGCCCGGGAAGGAACGCGAAAGGCTGCTGCCCAGGGCGCTGCTTGCCGGCCTGCATCGCTTCCAGACCACCCGGGACATCCAGGACGTGTCCAACACCATCCGCGACACCTGCGACACCGAAGCCGACCGCATGGAGACCGAACTCACCATCGTGCGCTACATCGCCTGGGCGATTCCCTCCATCGGCTTCCTCGGCACCGTGCGCGGCATCGGCACCGCCCTCGGCCAGGCGTATCAGGCGGTGGCCGGCGATATCGTGGGGGTGACCCAGAGCCTCGGGGTGGCCTTCAACTCCACCTTTGTGGCACTGGTGGTGAGCATTCTGCTGATGTTCCTGCTGCACCAGTTGCAACTGCTCCAGGACCGGCTCGTTCTCGACTGCCAGAACTATTGCGACCACCGCCTGCTGCGGCGCCTGCAAGTACCCGACCAGGAGCCGCGGTCGTGAGTCGTGTGGTCATCGAACTGAATGACCTTGCCCTGCAGGCCGGGTCCGAGGCCGGATTGCTTGCGGCAAGCCCCGGATTCGCCCTGTTGCAGGGAAAGGAAGTGTTGCTCGGCGCCAAAGCCGAAGCGCAGCATCGGCTCTACCCCACCAGCAGTTACGACAAGTTCTGGCATGAGTTGAACATGGAGCCGCTGCATACCACCCGCGGCCGCATCCGCCATCATGCCGACCTCGCCTACAGCCACTTGCTTGCCATCGCCGAAGAGGCGGAAATCGACGGCGAAGTGATTCTTGCCGTGCCCGGGCATTTTTCCCGGGAGCAATTGGGGTTGCTGCTCGGCATAGCCGGCCAGTGCCCTTTCCGGGTCACCGGCATGATCGACTCCGCCCTCGCCGCCTCTGCGGCCGCCGAATCCGGGGATGAGCTGGTGCACATCGCCCTGCACCTGCATCAGATTCTGCTGACCCGGCTGCGGCGCGGCGGCGGCGAACTGGCGGTGGACAAGGTTGTGCCGGCGCCCCAGATCGGCCGCCGGCAACTGCTCGACGCCCTGCTGCGAATCGCCAATGACGCATTCATCCGCCAATGCCGCTTCAATCCCCAGCATGAAGCGGCGTCGGAGCAGCAATTGTATTCCCTGCTCGCGGACTGGCTCGACTCAGCGGGCCCGGAACCGGGGAAAGCACGGGAAAGCCTGCAAATGGAGCTTGACGCCGACACAATGACTCATCGCGCAAAACTGCCCGGAGACCAGTTGCTCGCCGCCCTGACCAAGCCCTGGCGAAGCCTGCGCGCCGCTCTCGCCCCACTGCTGGAATCCCCGGCCACAGGCCTCCTGCTCGACCATCGGCTGGCGCATTTGCCGGGGTTCCACGCCGTTGTGGAAGACCTGGGACCCTTGCAGATTACCCGACCGGGGGCGGCCATCGAAAACGTCTTGCGCCATGGGGATCAGATCACCGCCGGCGAAGGCGTGCGCCGAATCCGTTCGCTGACGCTGCATGAAGCCAGACAAGCGGACACGCCCGAAACAGCGCCGGCGACGCCCACCCACGTCCTGTTCCGCAACCGCGCCCTGCCGGTGAATGATCTGCCCCTGGTGAGCCAGGCCAATGGCAGCGCCGGAACATCTCTAGTCCTGGATATTCCGGGCCCGGCGGCAACCCTCGGTCGAATCGTCCTGCGCCAGTCCCGGGTATTGCTCAACTGCGGCGACAGCGAATTCCGCCTCAACGACGCTCCGGTGACGGGAAGCCAGCCCCTGCAGCTCGGCGACCGGGTCCGCTTTCCCCAGGCCGCCGATGAACTGCTGCTGATCGAGGTGAGCGATGGCCAGCGGACGTAAAAAGGCCCGGCGCGGCGTATCGCCGCTGAGCCTGGCGTTCCTCGACGTCATGTTCTGCGGCTTTGGCGCGGTGATCCTGATCTTCCTGATTCTCGACCACACCTCCACGGTTTCCACCGTGGAAAGCAGCCCGGACCTGGAAATCGAGCTCAACATGCTGCAAAGGGAAATCGAGGAGGGCGTGGAAGGCAATCGGGAATTGCGCAATCTGCTGGCGGACCTCACCGAGAATTACGAGCGTGGCGAAGTCGAATCCGAACAATTGCGCGAGCAGGTGGAGTTGCTGCGGCGCGAACTCGAACTGCTGGAAAACAGCGGTGCCGACAGCGACCAGTTGCGCGACCGGCTGCTGTCCGACATCGAATCCCTGGAAACCCGCATCGAGGAATTGCAGGCCCGGGAATTCGAGCGTTCGGGCAACAACGTGCGGCAGTATCTCGGGGACGGCAACCGGCAATACCTTTCCGGGATGTTTCTCGGCGGCCAACGGGTACTGATTCTCATGGACACCTCCGCCAGCATGCTCGACGAAACCCTGGTCAATATCATCCGCACCCGCAACATGCCCGACGAACGCAAGGTGCTCGCGCCCAAGTGGCGCAGGGTGTTGCGGGCGGTGGACTGGATCACCACCCAGATTTCCGTTACCAGCCGCTACCAGCTCTGGAGCTTCAATACCGATGTGACGCCGGCGCTGCCGGGGGACGCCCAGGTCTGGCGCGAAATCGCCGACCGCGACGATCTGCAGGAAGCGGTGGACAATCTGCGCGCCACGATTCCCGAAGGTGGCACCAATCTGGAGCAGGTCTTCCGCATGGCCGCGGGCATGTCGCCGCCGCCGGACAATATTTTCCTCATCACCGACGGTCTGCCCACGGTGAACCAGACTGGCCCGGCAAGCGGCCTGGTGTCAAATCGTGACCGGATACGAATGTTCGAGGATGCAAGGAAAGAACTTCCAGCCGGCATACCGGTCAATATCATATTGATGCCGCTGGAAAGCGAACCAACGGCAGCATATGCCTATTGGGAATTGGCGAAAACCACCAATGGCTCTTTTATGGCGCCTTCCCGGGACTGGCCGCAGGAACAGAATTTGCCAGGGGAGGAGGCGCCAGCGGATGAGCAGTTCACGCGTTTCGACCCCAGCGAGGATCTGAGCCGTGGCAGGGAAGTTCAATTCCCCGCGGATATCTAGGATATTGAATTGTGCGGATTTACGAGTGAGATGAGACGCAAAAACCGCGAAGTCGAACAGTTCAGCATATCCTTCCTGGATGTGGCCTCCTGTGGTTTCGGCGCCATCATCATTCTGCTGATGATTACCAAGTCGGCGGCGCCGGAAACCGAGGCCCTCACCGAAACCCTGCCCGCGGGCGTCATCCAGGAGTTGCAGGAGCAGCTTTTCGCCATCCGCTCCCAAACCACCGAACTGCGGGAAGAAGTGAATTCCGCCGAGTCGCGCAACGCCAGCGTGCAGCAGCTCAACGCCAGCCTGCGCAGCCAGCGGCAGGCCCTTGAAGGCGAATACGCCCTGGCCCGGGAACAGGGAGACGACACCACCGAGGAAATCGGCCAGTTGCAAATTGCACGGCAGTCGCTTACAGAAGAGATGCAGCGCTTGTTCGCCAACTCCCAGGTACAGGAAAGCAGTTATATCGGCGGCGTGCCAGTAGACAGTGAATACATCATTTTCGTGATTGATACATCCGGGAGTATGTACAACTATGCATGGGGAAGAATGCTTGAAGTGATCGAGGAAACGCTGAATGTGTATCCTGAAGTCAAGGGAATTCAAGTGATGAACGATATGGGTGATTACATGTTCAATTCGTTCCGCAACCAGTGGATTCCCGACACGCCTTCGCGCCGGGTGCAGATTCTGTCCACCTTGCGCACCTGGGACCCGTACAGCAATAGCAGCCCTGTGGAAGGAGTAATCAAGGCCATCGAAGCCTTTTATTCCCCGGACAAGAAAATTAGTATCTACGTTCTGGGTGATGATTTTCAGGTGGGCGGTTCGATCGAGCAGGTATTGCGGGAAATTGACCGGATCAATGTAGCAGACGCCAACGGCAATCGCCTGGTGCGTATCCACGGAATCGGATTCACCGATACCGGAGCGGCTAGGCCAAACGACTACGCATTACTGATGCGCCAGATGACGCAGGATAATGGCGGCGCATTTGTCGCGTTGAATAGTTCAAGGTAGTAGGGTAGCCATGTGCATGATCAGGCAGGCGAGGTATTCGGAACCATGGCAAATATCGTGAAGACAGTTTGCAGGATCCTGCTGCCCGCGCTGCTGCTCAGCGCCTGCGGCGCCAGCAGCGTGGTGATCAGCGGCAGTTTCCCCACACCCAATATCGGCAAGCTCCCGCTATCCCTGGCGGTGGTCTACGACGACACCCTGGAGGAATTCACTTACACCGAATACAGCGAGACAGGCCAGGAGGAGTACCATATCCAGAGCGGCCAGTCCCATATCGAGCTGTTCAACGCCATATTGCCGGCGATGTTCGACCAGGTGGTCCGGGTGGACGCCGTGGAGGAAGGCGCCGGAGCCGGCGTGGACGCCATCTTCGTGCCCAATATCGAGGAGTTCCAGCTTGCCCTGCCGGCCAAGACCCGGCTCGACGTGTACGAGGTGTGGATAAAGTACAACATGCGGCTGCTCACCGCCGAAGGCGACTACCTGGCCGACTGGGTGCTCACTTCCTACGGCAAGACGCCCACGGAGACTTTCGTGAGCACCGAGACCGCCATCAACGCCGCCGCCATCGTGGCGCTGCGGGATCTGGCGTCCACCTTTGCGCTCAGTTTCGCCCAGGTGCCCGAGATCAGCGACTGGCTGGCGAGCCGATGAGGCAGACGGAGAACATCCGATGAATGCGCTCGAATTCCGCGAAACAGGCCAGGGCAAGGTGGGCGGGCCGCTGCTCCTGTTGCTGGCGCTGACCGCGGGATGCACCAGCACCACCGTGGACGAATTCCGCCAGGGCGACACCGGCATCGAAAGTCATGAATCCGTGGTAATCCTCGGCCGCCGCCAGGCCGGCAACCGGGAAACGAGTTCCGATTTCGTCGAATGCGTGGGCGACCGCCTCGCCCAGGGCATGGACGGGCTCAGCGTGGTGCCCGAACAAGAGTTTCTCGACGCCATGTTCCCCTGGTTCGAGCCCCGCACCGCGCCATTGCAGCCCGAACACCTCGGGCGGCTGATGGTGGAGGAACAGGTGGCCCTCACCATGCGGGATTTCGGTGTGCGCTACATCATCTGGGTCGATGGTTTCACCGAGACGTTGAACCGGGTGGGCTCGATTTCCTGCACCGTCGCCCCAGGCGGCGCCGGCTGCTTCGGCTACGGCTCCTGGGAGGACGACGCCAGCTTCAATGCCGAAATCTGGGATGTGGAAAACTACAATGGCGTCGGCCAGATCAGCACCGACGCCACCGGGCAGTCCTTCATGCCGGCCATCGTGATTCCGATTCCGCTCATTGCCCGGGTCGAAGCCAATGCCTGCCAGCGGCTTGGCGACCAGTTGAAAAGTTTTGTCATCGGAGGCTGATACCAGCCGGATCGCGGGGTAGGCCAAATGAACAGATTACCGAACCGGTTCCCATCCCTGGCGGCAACGGCTTCGCTTTGCCTCGCCGCCCTGCTGCTCGACGCCTGCGCCGTCAATCCGGCTACTGGCACGCCGAATCTGGTGCTGATGTCCGGCGACCGGGAAAAGGAAATCGGCTTGGAAGAACACGAGAAAATCGCCCAGAGTTCGGTTTTCTACGAAGATGAAGCGCTCAATGCCTATGTAACCGAGATCGGCAACCGCGTGGCCCGGGTGGGTGACCGACCCGATCTCGAATACCAGTTCCACATTGTGGACAGTCCCGAAATCAACGCCTTCGCCCTCCCCGCCGGCTATGTCTATGTCAATCGCGGCCTGCTCAATTATCTCAACAGCGAAGCCGAACTCGCCGCCGTGCTCGGCCATGAAATCGCCCATATCACCGCCCGCCACGCCGTGCAGCAACACGCCCGGGGAGCGCTGGCGAACGCCGCGGCCCAGGTGGGGGGCATCGCCACCGCGGTGGTAACCGGCAGCGGCTATGTGGGATCGCAGATTTCCCAGGTGGCTTCGATCTGGGCGCGGGCGGGCCTCAGCGGCTATGGCCGGGAACATGAACTCGAAGCCGACCAGCTTGGCGCCGAATACATGCGCGACGCGGGCTACGACCCCATCGGCATGATCGAAACCCTCACGGTGCTGAAAAACCATCAGGACTTCACCCGCCTCACCACCAATCGCGGCGGCGGCTATCACGGCCTGTTCGCCTCTCATCCCCGCAGCGACCAGCGCCTGCAGCAGACCATCGCCCAGGTGCGGGATTTCGATTCCCAGGCCATTCCGCAAGAAGACAACAGCCGCTTCCGGGAAGCCACCGGGGGCCTGATCTACGGCGAGAGCCGCCTTGCCAGAACCAACGAAACCCGCAATCGCTATTATCAGACCCTGCTCGGCTACACCATGGTCTTCCCGGACGACTGGTCGATCAGCGAAACCACCACCACGGCCACCGGCAGCGCGCCGGGCCAGGGCTCGCTCAGGGTGGAAGCCCTGCGCCTGCAAAGAAACCAGTCGCCCAGGGACTTTCTCGCCGACCGGCTGCAGCAGGCGCATCTCGAAAAGTCCGAGGCCCTGGAGCAGTTCCGTCTGCTCGGCCACACCGGTATCGCGCTCAATCCCGCCACCGGCGGCAAGGAGCGCGTGGCGGTGATTTATTTTGGCCCCCGGGCCTATCTGATCACCGGCGAACTGCCGCCGGGCTCGACAGAAGAAACCGATGCCCTGCTGCTGGAATCGATCCGCAGTTTCCGGCCCATGGAGCGGGGCGAGATTGCGATCGCCGAGGAACTGCGAATCCGCTGGGTGCTGGCGGACGAGAACTTCGACTACGCCGTCGCCGCCCGCAACTCCAGGATCAAGGAGTATCCCGAGGAAACCCTGCGCCTGCTCAATGGCCATTACCCCATCGGCAACCCGGAGCCGGGCGAATGGATCAAGCTCGTCGAGTGATCGGCGACATGACGGCGAACTCCGCGCCATGGATGGCATGAACAACCTCACGGAATCTCCAATGAGATTCTGCGACTTCGCTCCGCTACGCGCAGAATGACGGAGCGGGTGCGGCGCCAACATGAAAAACTCCAACTCCGGGCCTGAATCCGGGATTGCGCCGGGGAAATACCTCATCGTCGGGCCGTCCTGGGTCGGCGACATGGTCATGGCCCAGTCGCTGTTCCGGCAACTGAAGGCCAATCATCCCGATAATGACATCAGCGTCCTTGCGCCGGCCTGGACCCGGCCCCTGCTTGAGCGCATGCCCGAAGTCGAGCAAAGCCTCGACTTGCCCTTCCGCCACGGCGAGTGGCGCTGGGGCAGGCGCCGGGAATTCGGCCAAACCTTGCGCCACGGGGGCTTCACCCGCGCCATCGTCCTGCCCAATTCCTTCAAGTCGGCCCTGGTCCCATTCCATGCCGGGATTCCCCGGCGGATCGGCTGGCGCGGCGAATGGCGCGGCTGGCTCCTCAATGATTGCCGCCGCCTGAACAAGGAAAAGCTGCCCCGGATGGTGGACCGATTCGTGGCATTGGGCCTGCCGCCGGACAGCCCGCTCCCCGCCGAGCTGCCCCGGCCGCGCCTGCAGGTGCGGGAGGCTGACCGCGACCGGGCCCTGGCAAAGTTGAAACTGGACCCGCGACCTCCCGTGCTCGCGCTCTGTCCGGGGGCGGAATTCGGGCCATCCAAGCAGTGGCCCGCTGCGGGCCATGGCGAGCTGGCGCGGAATTATCTTGCCCGGGGCTGGCAGGTATGGCTGTTCGGTTCGGAAAACGACCGGGGCATCGCGGCGGAAATCGTCGCCGGCATTGGCGAGGAAGGGTCTTCCCGCTGCCGCGATCTCACCGGCGAGACAAGCCTCGCCGAAGCCATCGACCTGCTTTCCCTGGCCGGGGCGGTGGTCTCCAATGACTCCGGGCTGATGCATGTTGCCGCCGCCCTGGACAGGCCGCTGGCGGCAATCTATGGTTCGAGTTCGCCGACATTCACCCCGCCACTGGCCGAAAGGGTAGAATTGCTCGCCACCGGCATCGAATGCCAACCCTGTTACCAGCGTGAGTGTCCCTATGGCCATTCGCGCTGCCTGACCGGAATACAGCCCGAATTCGTGGCCGAGGCCATCGACAGACTGCGGGGGTAGCGGCGAATTGCGGATTCTGATTGTCAAGCTCTCTTCGCTGGGAGACATCATCCATACCCTGCCGGCCGTCACCGACGCCGCCAACGCCCGCAAGGACGTGGTGTTCGACTGGGTGGTGGAAGAGAATTTCGTCGACGTGCCCGCCTGGCATCCAGCGGTGGACAAGGTAATCCCCGTCTCCCTCCGGCGCTGGCGGCGCAATCTGCTGAAAACCTGGCTCCAGCGCGAGGTTCGCGCATTCCGGCAACGCCTGCGGGCCGAGCACTACGACCTGGTAATCGATGCCCAGGGCCTGATCAAGAGCGGCATAATCAGCCGCATGTCCAAGGGGCTCACCATCGGCCTCAGCAACCAGACCGCCAGGGAGCCGCTTTCCTCGCTGTTCTACAACCAGTCGTACTCGGTGCCCTGGGACACCCATGCGGTGGACCGTCTGCGGCAGTTATTCTCCCGATCGCTGAACTATCGCTACAGCAAGTCCCGGGTGGATTACGGCATCGAGTTGGGGCGAATCAGCCAGGAGGCTCCATCCGGATCTTCCGGCGTCGTGCTCTTTCTTCATGGCACGACCTGGGCCACCAAGCACTGGCCCGACGCCTACTGGCGGCAACTCGGCGAAAACGCCGCCGCCGCCGGCTACCGCATCGAGCTTCCCTGGGGCGACCCAGAGGAAAAACGCCGGGCGGAGCTGATTGCCGGCGGCAACCCGAAGGCCACGGTGCTGGAGAAGCAGAGCCTCACCGGGCTGGCCCGGCACATGCTGCAAGCCGATGGCGTGATTGCCGTGGATACCGGTCTCGGCCATCTTGCCGCCGCCCTCGGCAAGCCCGCGCTGACGCTGTACGGCCCCACCAATCCCGACCTCAGCGGCACCTGCGGCCGCCGCCAGCTGCATCTCGCCGCGGACATCGATTGCGCGCCCTGCATGAAGAAAACCTGCGCCTATCAGGGTGAGCCGGTATTCGACCGGGAGCAGGGCGAACGCTTCCCCGTGCGGCCTCCCTGTTTCGCCAGCCACAGGCCCGATGCGGTCTGGCAGCGCTTTGAAAAACTGCTGGCAGTGAACCCATGAAGCTGGCCTTTCTGATCTATGCCTGGTTCCCCCACGGCGGACAGCAGCGCGACATGCTGCGTCTGGCCCGGGAATGCCGCGCCCGGGGCCACGGGGTTACGGTGTATGCCATGGCCTGGCATGGCACCGAGCCGGAAGACCTGCGGCTCAGGTTGATCCCGGCCCGCGGCCTCAGCCGCCTCGGGCGGTACCGGAGCTATACCGCGTTGCTGGAACAGGAATTGGCCAGGGAACCGGCGGACCTGGTGCTCGGTTTCAACAAGATGCCCCTGCTCGACGCCTACTTCGCCGCCGACTCCTGCTTTGCCGAAAAGGCCCTCAGGCAGCGCGGCGCCTGGTATCGCCTGAGTCCACGCTTCCGCCATTTGCGCGACTACGAGCAGGCGGTCTTCGGCCCGGCAAGCGACACGGTTTCCCTGCTGCTGAGCGAGCGGCAACGGGAAGAATATCTGCGCCACTACCCGGGTTGTGCCGACCGCGTCCACCTGTTGCCGCCGGGGCTTTCCGCCGACCGCAAAGCCGCCCGGCGCGATGCGGCCGCAAGACAAGCCTGCCGGGAGGAGCTTGGGCTTGGGACGAATGAAAAGCTGCTGCTGCAGGTGGGCTCGGGCTTTCGCATCAAGGGGGTGGATCGTTCCCTGCGCGCACTGGCTTCGTTGCCGGATGAAGTCCGGGAGAACTGCCGCTATCTGCTCATTGGCCGCGGCCGCGCGGCAGGTCCCCGGCGGCTCGCCCGCAGGCTCGGCGTCGCCCGCCGGGTCCACATTCTGCCCGGCAGGGACGACATCGATCACTTCTATCAGGCGGCGGACCTGCTGCTGCACCCGGCCTGGTCGGAAAGCGCCGGCCATGTATTGCTCGAAGCCCTTGCGGCGGGTCTGCCGGTGCTGACCACCGCAAGCTGTGGCTACGCCGTGCATGTCAGCAAGGCCGGCGCCGGCGAGGTCTGCGGCGAGCCTTTCGCCCAGCGGGAACTCAACCGACGCCTCGGAGACATGCTCGGCCAACTCGGCAGCGCGCCCTGGAGCGAGAACGGCCTGCGCTATGGCCGCGAGGAAGAACTCGCCAAGATGCCCGAAGCTGCGGTGGATGTTCTCGAACAGCTCGGCGCGCGGCTGAAACCATGACAACAGGCAGCCCTATATACACCCTCGGCCTCGCCGGCGCCATCGGCCACGATCCCGCCGCCGCGCTGTTTCGCGACGGCGAACTGATCGCCGCGGTGGAAGAGGAAAGGCTGACGCGCCGCCGTCACGCCCGGGGAGAAATGCCCTATCACGCCGCCCGGCAATGCCTGCTGATCGCCGGCGTCCGGGCGAGCGAAATCAGCCGCATCGCCATTCCCTACAGCCCCATCAGCCTGTTCGGCTCGGCGCGCTGGCATTATGCCCGGCGCCACTGGTACGCCCCGGACCGCAGCCTCGACTGCCTGTTCAACGGCAACCGCCGCTATCGGCGCTACCTGCGGCAATTGCGGGAGCTGCTGGCGCAGTTGCACATCGCACCGGGCCGGGTGCAAATCCTGCCGGTGGAACACCAACTCGCCCACGCCGCCAGCGCCTATCTGCTCAACGAACCCGCGGAAAAAACCGCAATCTTCTGCAACGACGCGAAGGGTGAGTACAGCAACATGCTCTTCGCCGTGGGCGAGCGGGGCCGAATCCATAAACGCAGGGAATTCCACAATCCGGATTCGCTCTGCGGCATGTACGCGGCGCTCACCGATTACCTCGGTTTTGAAATCCTCGACGGCGAATTGCGCGTCATGGGAATCGCCCCCCTGGGCGACCCGGAAAAGTACGACCTGTCGCCCCTGGCAAGCTGCCGGCAGGGCAGGCTCAGAGTCAACAACAAGCTGATCGGCACCGTGGGGCTGCGCCGCTACAAGGCCCGCTCCCAGGGCCATTACTTCAGCCAGAAGCTGGTGGAAATGCTCGGGCCGCGGCGGATCGGCAATCTGGTGGACGACCCCTATCTCCACTACGCCGCCGCCATCCAGAAACTCTACGAAGACCTGGCCCTGCAACTGCTGGAACATCATCTCGGCGATGTGCTCGCGGAAACCGGCGTGCTTGCCGTGGCGGGCACCGGCGCCATGAATCTGCGGCTCAACCAGCGGCTGGCAAACTGGGACAAGGTGAAACGCCTCATTGTCCACCCCGCCTGCAGCGACTCGGGAACCGCCATCGGCGCCGCGGCCCAGGTCATCCGGGCGGACGGCATGGAACTGGCGCCGGTGAACAATCTGTTGCTCGGCCCCGCCTATGCTTCCAGGGAGTGCATTGACGCCTGCCGCAACCACCGCGAAAAACCCCGCTGGGAAGTGCTTGACGATCCACACGGCAAGGCCGTGGAACTGCTGGCGGCGGGAGAGCTCGTGGGCTGGTTTCGCGGCGCCCTGGAATTCGGCCAGCGCAGCCTCGGCAATCGCTGCGTGCTGGCCCATCCGCAGCAGGAAAACGTTTCCGAATTGATCAACAGCCAACTCAAGTTTCGCGAGATCAAAAGACCATTCGCCGCCGCGGTGCTTGCCGGCGCCGCCGGGGGACTGCTCCATGGCCAGCAAGCGGACCCCTGGCGCAGCGTCGGCGTGCACATCGCGGAAGAATGGCGCCGGCGCTATCCCCACATCGCCTACGAGGACGGAAGCACCCGGGTGCAAGTCGTCGAGGCCGGGCGCTTCCCGGATTTCCATCGCCTGCTGACCCGCTTCGAGCGGGAAACAGGACACCCGCTGCTGATCAGCACTTCCATGAGCCGACCCGGCGAAGCGCTGGTTTGTTCGCCGGAGCACGCCATTGGGTTGTTCGTGAACTCGGGCCTGAAATACCTGATCCTCGAAGACCTGCTGGTCACCCGGCGCCCGGAGGAGGATAGCTGGTAGGGTTGTCTGCGTTCCTATCTGCGCCGGTAGATGAAGATGGAGGACTCGCCGGATTCGGGATAGGCGGCGACAGGTTCGAGCAATGCGGAAACTTCGGGCCTGTCCCGCAACTGGTCGAGAACAACAGAGGTCTCCACCACGATGACATCGCCCGATTCCGCTGCAAGAATCTGCTCTTCGGCGAGTTGCGGCTGGACCTGGTCGTACTCGGGAACCAGGCCGCTGAAATACGCCACTGCCCGGACATTGGTGATCAGCGCGGCGGCCCCGTCGTGATTGGCGTCCAGCCAGGCGATGGCATCCCCGACATAGGCTTTCGAACGGCCGAAGCTGTAGAAGGAATCCACTGCGGAGAAGCTGAAGAACAACACGAGCAGCCAGGCCGCGGCCCGGCTTCCCGGCAACGCCCTCGCCAGCATTTGCCGGGCGATGAAGGGCACGAAGACGGCCAGGGAAAGACTGAACATCATGGCGTAACGGCTTGTCAGGTAGCGCGTAAGCAGGATGAAGCCGAACACCGTGAGCAAATTGATCCCGGCGAAAGCGATGATCGGCAGGGCGGTGTTGCGCTCCGGCAGCAGCCATCTTTTCCAGTATCCCCACGCCAGAATCAGCGTAAACGGCATGCCCACGGCATAGAACAGCTCGACCACCAGGATCGCCAGCAAGCCCGCGATCAGGAACAACGGCAGATAGCGCCCGGACCAGGTGGCGGCGTGCCCGCCGAAAATGGCCTCGGCGGCGGCCTGTTGACTCACGGGATCAAACAGCGATTGCACAAAGGGCAGATAGGTGGAGGCCGATTCGATCATCTGATGAAACAGGTTCAGGCCGAATGCCAGGCCGCCCAGCAGACACAGCAGCAGGGCGCCCAGCGCCGCCGCCAGCAGGCGAAAGCGCAGCAGGAAACGCTCAGCCCGGGGGTAGCGTTGATCGAAGAACAGGCACAATGGCGCAAGCAGCAGGTAAAACGCCGCCTCGGGGCGGAACAATGTGGCGAACACCATCGCCGCGGCAAAAAACAGGCAATACTTCCATGAGCCTTCGGCGCCATAGGCAATCAGGCACCACAGGCCAAGCAGGGAAAAGGCCCAGAATCCGGTATCGCGCAGGATGAGGTAGCGGTATTCGTTGATTTCCGGGAAAAGCAGAATCGTCAGCACCGCCAGGGCGAGCAGGCGGCGGTCCGTGGAAAATTCCCGGCAGATGCTGACAAAAGCGAATGCCAGCAGGGCGAAGAACAGGGCATTGAGCAGGTAGGCCGCGGCAACGAGCCCGGGCCCCAGGGAGCTGACCAGGCCGAGCAGCACCGGATAGCCGGCCCAGGCATAGTGCGCGAAGGCGGCTTCGATTCCCTGATCGAGGAAAATCCGGGCGGTGCGGATATAAACAAAGGCGTCGTCATTGGGCACCGCTACGCTCAGCCCCGCCCAGGCCGAAAGCAGCAGGCTCGCCGCAACCGCCCACAGCCTCGCATCGATCCGCTCAAGCCGCTCGACAAGCCTGCCGGCGCCGTCGCTCATGGCTCAGGAACCTGCGCCGCCATCGGTTTGCCGGTACAGGTCCGCTTCGCCGTCCGGCCGGGTCTTGAAGCGCTTGTGCAGCCACAGATACTGCTCAGGCTGTTCGCGCACGGCCTGCTCCACCAGGCGGTTGATCCGGATGGCGTCTTCGCGCTCGTCGCCACAGGGAAAGTCTTCCAGTTCGGGGCTGATGCGCAAATGGTAGCCTGAATTGTCCGACCGCCGGTAATGGCTGAAAAAAAGCACCGGCGAATCATTGGCGGAAGCATAGCGGCTGGTGGCGGTAATCGTGGCCGCATCGACCTCGAAGAATGGCACGAAAACCGCCCGGCGCGGGCCATAATCCTGATCCGGCGCGTACCACAACGCAAACCCGTCCCGCAGGCTGCGCAGCGCCCCGCGCACATCGCGCCGCTCGATCACCCGGGGATACAGCCTGCTGCGGCGATGGAACATCACCGCATCGAACAGGGCGTTTTCATGGGCGCGATAACTGACCGCCATGGGATGAAACAGGCTGAGCAGAAAACCGCCGATCTCCAGGGTAGAAAAATGCGCCGCCACCAGCAGCGCCCCCCGCCCCCTGGCCACTGCCCGCCGCAGATTCTCCAGCCCTTCGATACTCGTGCGTGAACGAAAGTCCTCCGGGTTGCGGTACCAGGAAATCGCAACTTCGACCAGCCCGATTCCGTTTTCAACAAAAACCCGCCGCGCCAGCCGCTTTCGAGCCCGGGCATCGAGTTCGGGAAAGCACAGCCGCAGATTCACTTCGCAAACATGCCGGCGCCAGCGCGCCAGCCGATAGCTGAGCAGCCCGAGCCCCGCCCCAAGCCGAAGCTGCCAGGACCAGGGCAGTCGCGCCGCCAGCCAGGCCATCCCAAGCAGCGCCCAGGTACCCCAGTACCGGGGCCACCAAAACCTCCGCAAGCCAGCAACTTCGCCCGACCCTCCCCGCGCCATCCAATTCAAACTCCTATCAAGACCAAAGCCGATACCCAGGGAGCCTGCGCCGCAGGCTCCTTGCCAAAACCCGCCGGGAACAAGAACTCGCCCGAGAGGCTCGGTTTTCCGAAGCCTACCAAAGAGATCCTGCGACTGCGCGCAGGATGACGGGTAACTGGACTTATTCCGGTCGCTTGCGCAACAACCAGACTCCCTCCTTGCGCAGCCAGGTGCCATGCAATTTCCGGTGGAGCCCATCTATCATGATGCGGGAACCGATGACCACAAAGAAAACCGAGAACACGGCGTACTGCCAGGGCTCGGCGAGGGGCGATTCGGAAGTGGCCATCAGCAGCCAGCCCGCGGGCATATGCTACTATCCGGCTCGCCTTCCCGGCACAAGCGGCGAGCTTCATGAAACCCTCGATGCCTGCCTTTCAGGATGCAAGATTGCTCGTAGTGGGAGACGTCATGCTCGACCGCTACTGGCATGGCGACGCCTCGCGGATTTCTCCCGAAGCGCCGGTGCCCGTGGTGCGGGTGGGCAAACGCGAAGACCGCCCCGGCGGCGCCGGCAATGTCGCCCTCAATATCGCGGCGTTGGGCGGCGCCGCCACGCTGGTCGGCGCGGTGGGCGATGATGACACCGCCCGGGAATTGCAGGCCAGACTGGAAGCCGCCGGGGTCTGCTGCAAGTTCCAGCGCTCCGCCGACAAGCCCACCATCACCAAGCTGCGCGTGATCGGCCGCCAGCAGCAACTGATCCGGCTCGATTTCGAAGAGCGTTTCGGCCCCGGCGACATCGAAGGGCTCGCCGCCACGATTGCCGGATTGCTGCCGAAATCCCAGGCTCTGCTGTTATCCGATTATGACAAGGGCGTTCTCGGCCAGGTGGAAGAGCTCATTTCCCTGGCCCGCGGACAAGACATCCCCGTCATCGTGGACCCCAAGGGAAAAGATTTCCGTCGCTATCGCGGGGCGACCCTGATAACCCCCAATCTGGCCGAGTTCGAAACCGTCATGGGTCCAAGCGCCAATGAACAGGAACTGGTGGACAAGGGCGAGCGCCTGATTGCCGGGCTTGAACTCGAAGCCCTGCTCATCACCCGGGGAGAAAACGGCATGACCCTGATCCGTCCCAATGCGCCGGAATTGCATCTTCCTGCGCGAGCGCAGGAAGTCTATGACGTGACCGGCGCCGGAGACACGGTAATCTCGGTGCTTTCCGCGGCGCTGGCGGCGGGGGAAAAACTCACCGACGCGGTGGTGCTGGCCAATCTTGCCGCGGGTCTGGTGGTGGGCAAACTCGGCACCGCCGCCATCAGCGCGCCGGAATTGCGCCGGGCGTTTATGGCCGAACTCGACCGCGGCCGGGGCATCATGCGCGCCGACCAGTTGCGCATCGCCGTGCAGGACGCCCGGGAACACGGCGAGCGCATCGTCTTCACCAACGGCTGCTTTGACATCATCCACGCGGGCCATGTGGGCTATCTCGACGAGGCGCGCAAGCTCGGGCACCGTCTCGTGGTGGCGGTGAACGACGATGCTTCCGTGGGCAGATTGAAAGGCTCCGGACGTCCCATCAATCCGCTGGACCGGCGCCTGCGGGTGCTGGCCGGCCTCAGCGCGGTGGACTGGGTGGTGAGCTTCAGCGAAGACGCGCCGGAGAATCTGCTGCGGGAGTTGCGGCCGGAAGTGCTGGTCAAGGGCGGGGACTATACGCTGGACCAGGTGGTGGGAGGGGATCTCGTCAGAGCCTGGGGCGGCGAAGTGCATGTGCTCGCCTTTATAGACGATTGTTCGACTTCGGCGATGGTGGAGAAGATGCGGGGGGGGTAGCGATGCATCGCCGCTGTCAGGTCGAAACGAAGCACCTCCCACCCGTCATTCTGCGCGCAGGATGACAGCACGTGGTTCAGCTGACTCGTCTCCACCCATCATTCTGTGCGAAATCGCATAATCTCTCTGGATAGCCCTGCGGCGATAGACTGGAGACTATGTTGGGAAAATCCTCGACACCGCCTCAATGTTTTGCTGGAGGTGGTTTGGGTTGATTGTGCCGATGATGATGGAACTTGTTCCGGGAGGGTCGAGAAGAAAGCGGAAGGTTCCGGTGGCGGAGGCGCCCGGGGCATTTAGGGCGTGGCCGCTGGCGAGACCCTTCTTGATGAGGACACCCTTGCCGGCCCGGTGGGCCTTTTCGATCACCGGGGTCTGGCTGGTGTCGGCGCGGTTGTAGCTGAGCATCAACACGTCGACGAGTTCAATGGCACGGAGGCCGCCGGCGACGGTCTTGGAACTCATGCCGACGGCGCGCAGCAGGCCCTCATCGCGCAGCTTTTCGAGCGTCTCTACGCAGTCGGACTTTTCCAGAATGTCCAGGTCGTTTCCGTCGGAGTGAATCAGCACGATATCGACACGATCGGTGCGTAAGTGGCGCAGGCTTTGTTCGACGCTGGCGCGCACATGGCCGGCGGAAAAATCGAACCGTGAGACGCCGCCGGCGAAAGTTTCTCCCACCTTGGTGCAAATCAGCCAATGGTCCCGCTGCGGCAGGAGCCGGCCAAGGCGCTGTTCGCTGCTGCCATAGGCGGGGGCGGTATCTATAAGGTTCATCCCCGCTTTCCTGGCCTGCGCGAGCAGCGCCATGATTTCCCGGTCGGAAGGAAGCTCAAAACCCGCGGGATACTTCACTTGTTCATTGCGGCCGAACTTTACCGTGCCAAGCCCGAGGCAGGGGACATCCATGCCGGTGTTGCCGAGTTTGCGTCTGGGCAGCATCAGATCAATTCCAGAAGGGCCGGGCGAAAGCGGGCGAACCGGGGAAGATGCCGGCAAGCAGGCCTGAATCAGCATTGCCCGGACCGTCAGCGTTGCCGGGCTCGATCCCGTCCTCCCGCAGCTTGTGCATTACCTGGTCCGCCAGCACCGGCGCCAGGGCGAGCTTGACCGGCCAGGCAACAATGACGTCCTGCTCGGTGCAAAGGCTGGCATTGTCGGGCCTGCGGCCGCCGGGGCTTTCGGGTTCCGCCCGATTGATGTCAAGGCAGCGCCATTCCAACTCATCCAATCCCGCATCCGGCAGCAGTTCGGCGAGCATGGCCCTGGCCACATCGATTTGCCGGGCGTCGGTACGCTCAACACCGGTTTCGGCGAGGTCGCCGCCGAGATACCAGACCGGATTGTTATTCGTATCGCGATGCGAAGTGATGGTGAGCCGGGGAGTCGCGCCCAGGCCCGCGCCAAGCACATGGAGGAAGACCTCGGGCAGCGCGGCACGACTAATCGAAACCATTTTCAGCGGACGCAATTGGCAGCGGGGAGTGGTCAGCCCCGCCTTTGCGCTCAATGCCTGGTTGCCTTCGCCAGCGCAGAAGACATAGCGCCGGGCCTTGATTCGTAAAGGCCCTTCGGCGCCTTGCACCTGCAATTCCCGGTGGCCGCCAGTCCGCTCGAATGTCAAGGTATTTTCCGTGCCATCACTTCCCAAAGTAAATATGCGTCCGGCATGCCCCTGCGCCAGCGCTCGAATCAGGGAATGGGTGTCCACCACAAAATCCGGCAGGCGATACACCACGCCGCGACCTCGGAGAAATACGGGGATTTCCATTTCCGCGGCCACTTCCGTCCCGCCGGCAACCGCCTTGCTGCCAAGAAAAGCCTTCATGCCGCCGCCAAGACCCTCGCCGGACCAGAGATAGAAGTGTGGGCTGGACAACTTGCATGCGGACAGGTCGATCTCGCCGCTGCCGGCGATACACTCGCGCCAGCGCGCAGGCATCTCGGCAATCGCTCGGGAGGCGCCGCTGAAAGCGCCGTGTAAGGCGTACTTCAGTCCGCCGTGAATAATGCCCTGGGCGTGGATCGACTGGCCGCCGCCAAGCGCCCCCCGCTCTAGCAGAATGGTCCGGTATCCCGCCGCCGACAGCCGGTTCAGCAGCCATAGCCCAGCTGCGCCGCCGCCGAAAATGACAATGTCAGTTGAATAGCTGGGGGGCATCCGATAACGTTTCCCATATCGTGGCCGGGCCAGGAGCCTGCCCTGCAGGCTCCCGACGCAAGCATACCCCAGAAGCCCGCGGCGCAGGCATTCGCGGTGGTTCCCTTCATCAGCGATTCTCATTCTGCCCGGTACCAAAAACGCTCCGGTCGCTTTCCAACCTCAAAGCCATATCCGGCAGGGTTCGGCCCGCGAACGAAGCTTTGTTTCACACCTCCCGCCATTCCGCGCGAAGCGAAATGCCCGCACCTCCCGTCATTCTGCGCGAAGTCGCAGAATCTCATGCAGGTGGCAGTCTGCCTGCCATCCCTTGCGCGATTCAATGCTGATAGGGACTGTGCTTTGAAGCCATTCATCGAAACCGGCCACGATCAGCGAGTTGGCGCCTTCCCTGTGGCTGGATCCGATTCGTTGGCGGTTTATGCGGTCGTCTGTGGCAGCTCAGGATTGAATGATTGAAACCAATGTTCTAAAAATTCGAACAATTCTACCGATGCGAGCAAGTGTGCGAAAAAATCCGTAGTCCTGAAAAGGATTTCACATGTTGAATCTCAAGCTCTCGCATCTCCCAAGCTGGATACTGATTTCTCTTCGCCGTTCCGCCGCCTTCCTGCTGCTGTTTGTGCTGTTGCCGCTTCCCGTGGCCGCACACGCCCAGGACGGGTCGGGAGGGCAGGACAACCCGCCCGGGCAGCAACAGGTCTATTGATCAAAATTATATTGTAGCGGCCACTTCTTGTGTGGATGGCATCTACCGTATCCGACTGGCACTGTATATTGAAGGTTCTCTGGTTGGAAAATTTTTGCCTCATCCAGGCCTTTACGCTGAGTTATAGTCAAATTTGGTGTATGGCAGGTTGTTCATGCGGCCTCTCTGCTGTTCTCATCGATCACTTCCTCGCCTCCCTGAACCCCACTCCCCCGATGACCTGGCCGAGCTGCCGGAAGCCGCGTAGTCGCTTCCAGGATTTCTCGGCGCTCATCACCATCTTGTAAATCATCGACAACATCGTCGTGCGCGTCACGCAGCCCTTGGCGCGGGAACTCCGGTGGCGGATCGTCGCGAACGCCGACTCGATCACATTGGTGGTGCGCAGATGCGTCCAGTGCCTGGCTGGAAAGTCGTAAAACGCGAGCAACGCATCGCGGTTCCGGCCCAAGCAGTCGGCCGCCTTCGGGTATTTGTCCCGGTACCTGGCCAGCCAGCGGTCGAACGCGCGCTCGGCTTCTTCCCGGGTCTCCGCCATCCAGACCTGCCGCGGGCCCTCCTTCGCCTTCGCCTGACTCGACTTCGGCAGATAGTTCAGCACGTTCACCGTCTTGTGCACCCAGCACCGCTGCCCGCGCGTCTCCGGATACACCTCCGAAAGCGACGACACCGCGCCGCGCATGTCCCCGGTCGAAATCCCCCGCGGGCACAGCCACGGAATCGCCGCGTCCAGACTGCCGGCGCGGCGCACGAACGGCGGCGCCAACCTGGAATGAAACGGCTCCACCCGGCCCGAACGGCTGCGCGACTTCGGCACCGAAACCTCCACCGCGCCGACCCCGGTCAATATCCGCCGCGCGGGCTGATGACCGTTGCGCACAACCCGCCGACGACCATCGGACAGCAACTCCTCGTCAAAGGCCGACAGGTACTCCTCAAACTCCGCCTCGACCGCGACCCGAACCAGATCGTTGGCCTTTTGCCGAAGCAAGTCGGTCAGTGGATCGGAAATCGCTTCCGACGCCTCTGGCTTCTTCAGGGAAACTACATTATCTTTGCTCATGTGCGGTGTGCTCCTCTCTCTGATTGCTGGATCTGCAAACCCAATTTCAGCAGAGAACCACCGCACGACTCAACTCACCCGTATACTAAATTCGACCATAGCTCCTTTACGCTTCTACATTCACGGATCTTTCTTGCTGACTCCAGTCCACAATGTTCAAGCCGTCATGCGCCATTTTGAGCGCATGGCACCATTTCGATCACATAGCGTTATCTCTCTTGTTCCCGAAGGATTCCAGAGATATGTGAGAATCTTTCATCCCGCGTCGCGCAATGATTCAAACCATTGTACAACACTTCGTTGGGCCGACATGGCACACTATACTGGGGCGAAGCCCCATGCGTTGATGCAATGGAACAATATCTCTGCCCCTAGAATGAATGGAAGTTCAATTTCGCCTCCTAATGAGGGCACGATACCTCCGGCTGTTAGCCAACCTTTGCGCGACCTTCTATTTCGCCATTCCCAGAGCAACAATTGCTGGCTAGGTGTCTGGCCAGGGTTTGGGGGCAATTACCGGAAATACGTTCCCGACACGGCTATCATTGACACCAAATATCGAGAGTGGAAAATTTTTCGCGCATCATTGTCGGATATCGATTTAGCATTTTTTGAAGGTTGGGATCAGACAGCAAATCTTGTTTGGTGCGAGTATTTTGATTGGTGGATAACGACGGATATCGATTTGAATACCACTTATATGGGATGTGATGAGCAATTGTTCCATGCAATATTGGGTTCTCAAGTTCTGGAAGCTTGGTCGGTAGCACCAGACGACGACATCAGTAAATTTTCTGACACGATAAACCCCATTGATGATCGAGATGTCGATTCCACTCCACAGATTCCGGAGCATATTAAGGAAAAACATCAACTCTTATCTCGTAAAGATTGGCAATTGAATCGGCCACTCACAACTTCATCTAAACATTCGTCGGAAGAAGTTGTAAGCTACTACTCCGCTTCGCGAAAACCGATCAAACAAAAGTGGTTGCTGGATGTCGTGAAGAACATAACAGATATGAAGAAAGCTAGCGGCAGCAGATATCCGAAATGGGTTGGCTGGATAATTTTAGTCGCTATTGGCATGGGAGTATCGCTGTATTTCATTTCAATATGGGCCTAGCAGACTGCTAAAAAACCCGTCTTTAGCGCCCATTCTGTTAAGATTGAGTCCAGTTGCCCGTTGTTTTCTGGAAACTGGCATGCGAGGCGCGGACACGCAAACCAAGCAATTGTTCAGCTATGTGAATCTGGAAGACCGGATACCGGCACAGCATCCGTTACGCGCCATCCGGACGTTGTCTGACGACACGCTGAAGGCGCTTTCGGAAGATTTCGACAAGCTGTATTCCCGGGAAGGCCTCCCCGGCATCGCGCCGGAGAAGTTGGCGGAGAGCGCGGATTACCAGGCAAGCCAGGTGGTGCGCAAGCGCGTGGAGGAAATCTTCGGCTGGATGAAGACGATTGGGGTCATGGCGAAGACGCGGCACCGCGGGTTGGCGAAGGTTGACTGGCAATTCACGCTGGCGCTGGCGGCCTACAATCTGACCCGGATGCCGAAACTGCTGGCGGATTCGACGTGATGGGGATGAGATGGGGGCAGTTTATGGCATTTTGGTGCCGGCAAATGACGCGATGGCTACCGTCGGGAGTGAATTTGAGGTTATCAATCCTGAGCGGATAGTGTCCAGAGTCTGAATTTTCTTGAAAAAGCGGGAAGTTAAGCTACGAAACATGGTCTTTCCGCAGCCTGCTAGAATTTAACTGGACAGTAATGGAATCAATTATTAAGACATCATATGCATGGGAAAAAATCTGAATAGCAAAAAACACAATATTCCCATGAAAGTCAATCACTTGATTCGCCAATCCACTGTAAATCAGGGGGAACTTCCGGCAGCGAAACCACATGTGGATCATAATCTCCTCTCACTTCAACTCGTGTCGATAGTTCACGTCAAATACTCCGCCCAGTCATCCATCAATTCCCGCCGCCGCTCGAAAAGGTCGGATCTGAAATACGCTCCTTCGACACCGCCCACCGTATGCGCGAGCGCGGCCTCGGCAAGCTCCCGCGGCTTGCCGGTATCCGCGCACCAGTCCCGGAACGTGGAGCGGAAGCCATGCACGGTGGCCTGGCCGGCAACGCCTGTGGCACTTCCGAAACCTCCCCATACGGAAGCGCCTTGACGGAGGCCATGCGGGGCAGGGCGCCGTTGATGGAGTCGCCCGCCACATTGGTATCCACAAAACCATGGGCCTGGCACCAGTCCAGCGTGGCGCGGATATAGCGGCGCACCCTTCTGGCGGTTTCCTGTTTCCTGCCCCAAATCGGCGTCAGGACAGCCAGAACGTCCTCGCGGTCAATCTGGTTCACGGGCAGGTCCCCTAGCCGTTTCATCGCGTGGCGCTCCAGTTGCTGCAGCCAGTTGGCGGCGACCTTCTCGTTGCGCCAGCGGGGGCGCAGGGATTCCCAGGTGTTTTGGGCCGCTTCGCGGAACCGGGGCGCATTCGCCCGCCGCTTTTCGGCCAGCGGGTCTCCGCCGCGGCGGGCCATGCGCCGGTTTTCCAGCGCGGCCTCGCGGGCCTCGGCGAGCGTCACATAACTCACGCCGCCCAGGCCGATGCTGCGGCGTCTGCCGTGTACGGTGAGCCGCTGAACCCACTGCTTCGAGCCGCCCGGCGCCACCCGCAGGAACAAGGTGTTGCCGTCGCCATAAAACCCGGGTTCGGTGATCGCACGGACCAGTTTCAGTGTCAATTTGCCTTGTACCACGTTTTTTGTATCCTGTTTTGTGCAACGTATGGAAACGAAATCTAGCGTATTCCCGCGCGGGAATCAACAGGAAAAGTCCCTATAAAGTATTGTTATATATCGTATTTATGGCAGTTTGTGGCGGGGTGTGCGCGGGCCGGTCTGGTGCCCAGGGTGGAACCTTAATCTGGTTGGCTTGCTGTTTTCGGACAGGGAACTCGCCCAGGGGTTCGTTGCGCCCCGGATCAAGCCTGGTCGAGGTAAAGCGGAATGACCGTCCGAGCGCGCATCTGATAATTCTCACAATCCGCCACGCGCCTTGACAGTGTGCAATACCACTATATACTTGCATTGAATTTCCAAAGAACCATTGAAAATCCATGAAAGAATTTGTGGCCAGCATTACGCAGGGAAGTCAGGTCACTCTTCCCGCCGGGGTTCGCAAGGCATTGGGCGTAAAAGCGAGGGACAAGGTAGCCTTCACTGTTGCGGAAGATGGCGTTCGCCTGAAGCCCGTGCGATTCAGCCTGGAATCGGCCTACGGGTCCGTAACGCCTGTCGGGACGCCTGAAGATTTCGAGGCGATTTCCCGTGCGGTCAAGGACGCCCGGGCGGAAGAGACCGCCAGGAAACTGGGCGGCGAATGAAGTTTCTGGATACGAATGTCATTCTGCGCTACCTGACCCGGGATGACGAAAAGAAGGCGAAAGCCTGCTATCGGTTGTTTCAGGCGGCCAAGCGGGGCGAGGAGACGCTCGTCACATGTGAGGCCGTGGTGGCGGAGGTGGTCTATGTGCTGTCTTCCACGCGTTCGCCCTACCAGCTCAGCCATGCCGAGGTGCGGGACCGGCTGGTGCCTATCCTGTCCCTGCGTGGTCTCAGGATTTCACAAAAGCGACTCTATCTGCGCGCCCTGGATTTGTTCGCGGCCTCCCCTTTTCTGGATTTCGAGGACGCGCTGTCCGTGGCGCATATGCGGCAAATGAATATCCCCGAAATTGTCAGCTACGACAGGGATTTTGACCGCGTTCCCGCGGTGCAAAGGATCGAGCCGTAAAAAGGCGGCATTCCGGCAATTCCGCTACATCCCCATGTCAATCCGCTCGCCCCAGGGTTCCCGGTAGTCGTCCGGCGGCGGTTCGTCCCAATTGAGCCAGACTGTGGGGAAGCCCGGCTCATGTTCGGGATAGCGCGAGCAGCACATGTCGGTGAAGTACAGGCAGAGGCCGGGCTGGATGCCCTGCTCTTCGAGCCATTCGAATCCGGGCCGGAAATCCGTGCCGCCCCTTCCGTGGATTTCGACGCTATCGGGCAGGTCGAACGCGCTGTCGACGAACCGGCGGTTGGGCGCGCCACCGCCATTCCTGGCGGCATTGTCATCGCCAGCGTCACCGCCATCGGTTCCGGTCTCCTGACTGTCCGAATCTCCCTCATCACCTCCGTCCGGCGACTGTGCGGAGTTGCCGGAATCCTCTCTCTCCCCTTCTTCCAATGAATCATCGGATGGGTCCGGGGAAGTCCCGGCACCTCCCCCGGCGGGACAGCCACTTTCCCTGTTCCCCGGAGACTCATTGTCATTTCCGGGCGGCTCTTGCTGTTCCTCATCCCCGAGCCGGCCATAGGCTTCCTCCACACTCAATCCCTCCCAGGCCACCGCATCGTCCGGCAAGGCAAACCCCGCATCGCGCAGCAGGTGGTGCGTCACGTTCTGGGAGGCCCGCTGCCAGCGCTCGGGATCCCGTCCATCCCGCCGCGCCTGTTCGATCTGTTCGTCATAGTTGGCGACGGGCAGCAGGCGGAACCCCTGGTCGTCCCAGGGCAGGGTCTGCTCGTAATAGGTGGTTCTGGCCTTGCTCGCGGTGGCGGTCAGGGCCGCGAAAGCGCTTTTGGGCAGCAGGCGCTTGTTGTAGCGGCCCGCGCCGGCGCTGGCCTCGTGGTGGGCGGCAACGTGATTGCTCGCCCGGCGGTCATGCAGCCGGCCCGACCAGGCGGAAATGCGCAGGCTGACCAGCATGGCGTCGGTGGAAAGGTCCATCGGTTGTCCTCCAGTGGGGGTAACGGGAATGGTTCCCGGCGCACGCAGGCGCCGACCAGAAACTCGCCGACCTCGCGGCGCAATCGTCCGGCGTAGGTGGCGATGGCGTCGAAATTGACATCGCCGGCCATGCGGTAGAGCGAGCCGCACAGGGCGATCAAGGCGCTGGCGTTTTCGGGTATGGGGGCGTTGCCGGGATCGTCCAGCACCGCGCGGGGATGGGGCAGTTCGCGCCAGACCCGCAAAAAGGCGGAAAACTCCACCGCCGCGGCCTCCCCCACGGCGCCGCGCAGCAGGGCGCGCTCACCGTTCGCGCCCAGTCCCCGGCGCCGTTTGACGATATGGCTGGCGAACTCCCAGGTGCGGGGGCATGCGAACGCCTTTTCGCCGGATTGCGGGTCGAAATTGTGCAGCAGCTCCGGTCGGAACTGGATGAAGAATAGCACTTCCGGCGCGATGCCGTTGGCCGCGCCCCAGGCGCACCAGTCGGCAACATCCACGCGGATCTCCAGATGCACGAACCGCGAAGCCAGCGGGGTGGGCATGCGGTGCGCGACGCCCCGGTCGCCTTCGCGGTTGCCGCAGGCGATCAGGGAGGCTCCTTCCGGCAGTTCGTATTCGCCGACCTTGCGGTCCAGCACCAGCTGGTACAGCGCGGCCTGGACCATGGGAACCGCCGAGGGAAGCTCTTCAAGATTGATGAGCCACCGGCCGGGGTCGTCCGATGGCGGCAGGAAGGACGGCGGCGCCCAGACGATGCAGGGCTGGCGCGCCTCGACCAGCAGTTTGAGCGTTTCCGCCAACTCGCCCGGGCGCAGGGTATAGTCGGCGGAGAGGGTTTGGGAATCGGTCATGTGTAGGTTCAGATACATGTGAGACTGAATCGGCGATCCGGTGACGGTTGATTCAGTCCAGGGACGAAAGCCTGACGCGCTCCGGCACGCTCGCGCGTGCCGGGGCGCCGGTTCGGGGTAGCCTTGTTGTTTTTGACGCAATAAGGAGACCGAACCATGCGGATCAAGTCTCCGCGCGTAAAATCCCACCACGGCTTCAAGGTGAATGACACACTGCCGGCGGAGGCGCGCGAGCGCCTGCGCCGGCTCGAACTCTTCCAGACATTGCGCGGGGAAGGCTGCTCCGAAACCACCGCCCTGGAAGCCGTCGGCTGGTCGCGCGCCACGCTCCACCGCTGGCGCAAGCGATACCGGGCCGACGGCCCGTCCGGCCTGTGCGCGAAAAGCCGCCGGCTCCGCCAACACCGACGGGGACGGCGCCGGCAACGCGCACGAATGCAGGCACGGCACCGACCCCACCCGCACCCCCGCGGAAACGATCCTGCCCGACATCAACGCGGACGGCGCCAACGACCGGTTCGTGTACGGCAACGTCTACGAACGCCACACCATCCCCAAACGGCACGTCGACCTCGCCCCGGAAACCCGAAAATTCTTCAAGGAGTTGAGCGCCTGGATCGACGATGAGAAGTATTTCATCAAGAACGCGAAGAAGGTGAGCCTGCCCAAGGTGATCGGCCTTGATTTCCTGCGCGATTCGCAAAACCGGAGCATCGCCCGACGGATTGGCGGGCGGGTGGTTTGCACGCTTTACGCCAATCCCAACGCCATTTCCGTGACGGACGCGAAGGACGACCCGGACGAGGACAATTACGACGTGTTCATCAAGGTGCGGTACAGCCCAACCCTGAAAGTCACCGCAAGGGACTTTTCGGGATTCAACCAGGACGCGTGGCTGCTCGCCACCCGCATGCTGCGGCCGCTGCGGGCCGACAACGCCGTCCTGACCTCGGGGACGAGGCAGGCGGAGGTGATCTCGCGGACGTTGGGAGCGTATTTGGATGCGCCTGTTCTGAGCAATCGGCTGCTTGGCGTTGGCAACGGCGTCCTGCCCCAAGTGGCGGATCCCGAGGATTACGATGGAGACTCCGCGAAAGTTCTGGAAAGCATGGAATTTGTCAGGGACAAGATCACGTTGCCGGATCCGCAAAATCAGGTAACCGAGGAAGAAAGAAACAATTCACCCAATCTGGATATCTTCGGCGATTCCGATTTCCCCCAAAGAACCCACGGGACACCCACTTAACAGGTGAAGGTTCGAACCCGGCCCCAGCCCTTGTTGCGACCCCGATTACAGCCCCTTCCGGGTAATTTCCCCAAAACTTGGCATTCCGAACCATCCTCGCCTATACCTTCCCCATCGGAACCCAAGGCCGGCGGAAGCCCCATGGCCCGACCCCGTTCACAAATCGTCCAGCCCGAACGCACCCGCCACCACCGCGTCGCCCGCTGCGTGCGCCGCGCCTGGCTCCGCGGCGAAGACGGATACACCGGCAAAAACTTCGACCACCGCAAATCCTGGCTCCTGGCGCGGATGAAGACGCTGGAGGAGTTGGGCCTAAACGCCGTGCGGTGGCGGGTGTTGACGCTGGAGATTCAGAAGCGGGCGATAGTGATGTTCCATGGACTGGAAAGCGTGAGGGCGTGGGAGAGGCGCCGTGTGAAGAAGGCGGCGTAGGCACCAACCTACCCGAAATTCACGCTCGGATGGGCGGAACGGCCCCTGCCCGCGATTCCGTGAGCCCAGGTGTCCCGGTGCAGCGGGACCAAATCCTGGAGCAAAATCCCTGAACCAACGGTATTGGATACTTTCAGTTCGGTATGATGGGTGTCCAGTCACACCCCCCCCCACCCAGCCTCAATCCCGACTACAAGCCCCTAACGCCGCGGGCTTCTGGCACAATCACACCCCAGAAGCGCAGGCATTCGCGGTGGTTCCTTTCATGCAACGGCTGATCTACAGCCTGGTTTTCCATCTGGCGCTGCCTGGCATCTGGCTGCGCCTGCTGTGGCGCTCGCGCCGGGCGCCGGCTTATCGGCAGCGCATTGGGGAACGCTTTGGGCGTATTCGCCCATCGGCGGAGTTTGATCCCGCGCGACCGCTCATCTGGCTGCATGCGGTTTCCGTGGGGGAAACCGTGGCGGCGAAGCCGCTGGTGAAGGCCTTGCGCGCTGAATTCACTGATTTCCAGATACTTTTGACCAACATGACGCCCACCGGCGTGGAGCAGGCCCGGCGGCAGTTCGGCGATTCGGTGATGCAGCATTATGCGCCCTACGACATCGGTTGGATGCTGCGCCGTTTTCTGCGCGCGTTCCGACCGCGGATGCTGCTGTTGATGGAAACCGAACTGTGGCCCAACACCATCCACGAGGCGCGGCGGGCGGAAGTGCCTGTGCTGCTCGTCAATGGCCGCCTGTCGGACAAGTCCTGGCGGGCGTATCGGCGTTTTCCGCGTTTGAGCCGAATCATGCTGGGGCAGGTGCAGCGGGTTTGCGCCCAGTTCGAGGCCGATGCGGAACGCTTTCGCAAGCTTGGCGCGGTGAATGTGCAGGTGACGGGCAGCCTGAAGTTCGCATTGCATGGCTCCGGGGGCAAGCCAAAAGCGCTTGACGCCATCGAACACTGGAAGGGCGGGCGCAAGCTGATCGTCGCCGGCAGCACCCGGGAAGGCGAACAAGGCAAGGTGCTGCAAGCCTTCCGGCGCTGTCTGGCGGATCATCCCGAAAGCCTGCTGCTGATCGTGCCCCGGCATCCGGAACGCTTTGACCAGGCTTTCGCCCTGTGCGTCGCCGAAAGCTTCCGCGCCGGGCGGCGCAGCGAAGCCGAATCGATCACTGACGATACGCAAATCATCATCGGCGATTCCATGGGCGAGATGATGGCCTATTTCGCCAGCGCCGACATCGCCTTTGTCGGCGGCAGCCTGGTGGATGCCGGCTGCCACAATGTGTTGGAGCCCGCCGCGGCGGGTGTCCCGGTGAGCATTGGGCCTTCGCGATTCAATTTCGCGGACATCTGCGAGTTGCTGGAAGACGCAGGCGCCCTGCGCAGCGCCGGGGATGGCGAAGCTCTCGGCGAACTCTGGAGCGAACTGCTGGCGAAACCCGAACTGCGTGAGCGGATGGGAGAAGCCGGCAAGGCGGCAATCGCCGCCAATCAGCAGGCGCTGGAGCTTACCCTGGCAGAAATCAGGCCGCTGCTGGCGCGGCGTCCCGAGTGAGATTCTCCGCTCCCGAAGCGCTTACCCGCACGTTGTCCTCGATTCGCACTCCGCCATGGCTGTAGAGCGCATCGACGGCGTCCCAGTCGATCAGCCCGGCCTTCGCCGATTCCCGCAGGGGCTCGAGCAGCATGGGGATGAAGTAGCAGCCGGGTTCGATGGTGAACACCATGTCTTCCGCCATGACCCGGGTATTGCGCAGGGCCGGGGAATGCTCCGGCGGCGGGCGCTCCCCGCCGCGGGCGTCAAGCTGGCGACCGCCCACATCGTGTACCTGCACACCGAGCAAATGCCCCACGCCATGTGGCATGAAGCTTTGTGGAATCCCGGCTTCCCGTAACTGTTCGCCGCCGCCCCGGCAAATGCCAAGCGCAGGCAAGAGCTCCGCCAACCTGTCCAGGGCGGCGAGGTGAAGGTCCACATAGTCCATTCCCGGCCTGACTTGCGCCACCAGCGCCTGCTGCAGCTCGTCCATCCCCGCGAGCAGATCGACAAACAGGGCTTCCGCCGCCGCTGAGGTCCAGGTTCGGGTTACGTCCGAGCCATAGCCATCGACCCGGCAGCCGGCGTCGATCAGCAGCACCCTGGGCGGGCCCGCAAGCTGCCGCCGCTTGTGCTGGTAATGGAGGATGGCCGACTTCTCGTCAATGGCGATGATGGGGGTGTAGGGCAGCTCTTCCTCGATCTGGCGGCTGGCTTCGAGAAAGGCGAGGTGGATGTCGAATTCGCTGCCGCCGGCCAGAAAGCACAGCCGGGCCGCCTGGTGGGCGCGCATGGCGAGCCGGCTGGCGGCGCGCAACCGGGCGGTTTCGTAGGGTGTCTTGATGGCCCGGGCGAAATCGAGCGGATTGAGCAGCGCCGGGGGATTGCAATGCTCCGGCGCGATTCCGAGTTCTTCGGCGAGTTTCGGGTCCGGGCCAAGCCAGACGGTTCCCGGCTGCGGCCTCGGCAAGTCCGCAACCGCCGACAATTGCCGCACTTCCAGCGCCTCGCGCCATTGATCATCGATGGCGAAACCCTGCTCGTACCAGTAGTCCGCGGGAACCACCTGATAGTAGACAGGCTTCTCTCCGGGGCGAAACAGCAGGAACTGGTTGGGGCGGTTCACCGGCAGCCACTGGGCGAAATGGCCAAAGGCCTGAAAGGGCACTTCGCGGTCGTCGCCAAAGTAATGGCCGCTGCCGCCGCTGTGCAGCAGCACCGCCGGGAAGCCGTCTCCCATGGCCTGCTCGTAGCGCTCGCCCAACTGCGCCACATGGGCCGCATAGCTGTCCGCCTCGTGCATCTCCCACTCCCTTCCGAGTCCAACAGCCCCGGATTATACCGGCAGGCCGGGTTGTTTCCGGCCCGGAAACTATTTTCGCCAAAAACTTGGCGCGTCCGCAAATTCTTGCCTACACCTATGGCCAGCCCCCCCGGCAAGGATCCAGTCATGGCCCACAACAAGACCGAATATTCCCCGGAACAGGTCACCGCTGTCGCCACCTGCCTGCGCGAGACCCGCGAGCGAACCCGGCGGCTGCTTGTCGCCAACGACCACTGGCTGACGCAGCTCGAGCACCGCCGCAATCATGCCCTGCCGCCGCCCGAGCTGCGGCGGCTCGTGGCTGGCCTGCACTTTCCCCAACAGCGGAAACTGCGCGAACTGATCGCAGCCGACCCGCGTTCGCGTCTGCTCGTGAGTTACCACTTCGGCGACTACATCTACGGCCTCAATCTGCTCGGCGCGGGCATCAGCAACCAGGCCAGGGTGTACTACCTCTCCCAGGCCCGGGGCAGCGCCGGGTATTTCCAAAATATCAGGCGCGCTTTCGGCAACCGCGCCCAGGGTCCTGAATCACAATTGATCGTCGACGAATCCGACATCAGCACCCTGGCACCGCTGTTGCGCAGTCCTGGTGTGCAATTCGTGACCTTCTGCGATCTGACCGAACAATTCGGCGGCACCGCAAGCGTTGATTTTCTGCAACGTCCAGCCTTTTTTCCCAAGGGCCCTGCGCTGCTCAGCCTCACCAACCGCATTCCCATGCTGCCGGTCATCAACTGGTTCGACGGCGACCGCGTACAGATCGTCCTCGGCGAGCAGCTTGAGCCGGAGCGAATTCGCGGCGAGTCGCTTGCCGCCGCCAGCGATCGCCTGACCGCGGCGCTGACCCGATTTTTCGAACCTTTCTTTCGCACCAATCCCGAGCAATGGCGCTACCTCGGCGCCTTGCCGCTGTATTTCATTCAACCCGGCGCTCCGGGCGCCACGCAACCCCAGGAGACATCCCATGCAAATCCGCAGCAAGACACTGCGCCTGCTGGCCCGTTACAGCAATGAGTCGAATCCCCAGGCCATCGATCTCGACAGCGAACTCGACGAACTCGACCTCGATTCCCTGGCCATGTTCGAGGTGGTCTACGAACTCGAGGAAAGCTTCTCGGTGGAGCTCGATGAGAAGGAGCTCGTTGCGGTGGAAACCGTGGGAGACCTCGTGGAACGCATCGAACGCAAGCTTTCGGACCAGGGCTGAAACCACGCCGTCGAGGATCGTCAGATGGAAAGAGATGAACTGATCCGGCCCCAGGCGCTGCAACAGAAGTATCGTATTGCCGAGTCGCGCCCCCTGGCCGGCGGAAAAAATCTGCTGCGCAATGCGGTCTTTGTCCTGGTGGCGATTACCCTGGGCGCCGGGCTGCTGCTGACGCTGACTTCCTACAAGGTCACCGAACAGGCCCCGGGAGTGCTCGTGCCGGTGGAGGGGCTGCAGAAACTCTCCATCGGCGGCTCGGGACAGGTGGAGGAACTGCTTGTGGCGGAAGGCGACGCCGTGGCGGCGGGTCAGGCGCTGGCCCGGGTGTCGCTGGCCGCGGTGAGCCAGTTTTCCGAAGCCCACGAGTTGCGCATCGAAGCCCTGCGCGAGCGCCGGGCGGCCTTGCGGGAGAAAATCCCGCTGCACCAGGAAGAACATGAACTCGCCCTGCGCCGCAATCTGGAATTGCAGGCGCACGCCGGGGAATCACTGGAAACCGCCAGACGCAAACAGGCGCTGCTGCGCGAACGCATCCGCGTCAGCGAGCGGCACCTGCTGCAAATCGAGTCCCTGCTCGAAGCCGCCGCAATCACCACCTTCCAGTTCGACGAAGCCTATGCGGCGCACCTGCAACTCGCCCAGGAAGCGGCGGAGACCGACCGCCAGACGGTCGAGCAGGAGCTTCGCATCAAGGATCTGAAAGCCGATTACGAGCAGCAGAACCTGGCCAAGAACCAGCTTGATCTTTCACTCGGCGAGGAAATCGGCCAACTCGGCTCCGAAATCAGGCAACTGGAAACCCAACAATCGGTTTTTCTTCATGCCGACCGGGACGGCCTCGTGGCCACGGTTGCCGTGCGCATCGGCGACAGCTTCCGGGCGGGGCAGCCGCTGATCTATCTCGGTCCGGAGCAATCCCGGCTCAGCGCCGAAATCTATGTGCCATCCCGGGTCATCGGCAAGGTGGCCCTCGGCCAGCAGGTGATGCTGAGCTATGAATCCTTCGACTACCGGGAATACGGCCGCTATGACGCCACCATCGACTCGGTGCCCGGCGCCCGCCTTGACCCCCGGGAGCAACTGCTGCCCCTGAGTGTGCTCAATGAACCCGTCTACCGGGTGCGGGCGGCGCTTGAGCGGCAAAGCGTCAGCGGCCCGGAAGAGCACGCCCTGCTCGCCGGCATGCAGTTCCAGGCCAACATCGTCACCGACCAGCTCCCGCTGATCGGGCTTGTTTTCAAACCCCTGCGGTCACTGCGAGGACTGATCTGGTGAACCGGCTGTTTGCAAGTCGCCACAGCTTGCCCATGATTTTCCAGGCCGAGGCCAATGAATGCGGCCTCGCCTGCCTGGCCATGGTGGTCAGTTACTACGGCCATACCACCGATATCCGCTCGATTCGGGAAACAAGCAAGCTGCCGGCATTCGGCGCTTCGCTAAAGCACCTGACCCGGGCGGCGGCAGCGGCGGGGCTGAAGTCCCGTTCGCTGAAACTCGAACTCGATGACATTCCCCGCCTGAACACCCCTGCGATACTGCACTGGGACCTTGATCATTTCGTGGTGCTGAAGAAGTGCTCCCGGGGCAAGGTGGTGATTCACGACCCCGCCACCGGCATCCGCAAGTATCCCTTGCAGGAACTCGACGGGCACTTCACCGGCATTGCCGTGGAATTCAGCGCCGGCGGCGAGACCATCGCCGCCGAGCCCCCGCGCCGCCTGCGCTTGCGCGATCTGGTTCGCTTCTCCCACGGCATCGCCCGGGGGATGGCGCTGATCCTGCTGCTGTCGCTGCTGGTGCAGGCCTGCTCGCTGCTCAGTCCGCTGTATCTGCAACTCGTCATCGATCAGGGGCTAGCCCGGGGCGATATGGACCTGGTACTCGCGGTCGCCATGCTGTTCGGCCTGCTCATGCTTGCCAGCATCGCCCTCGGCCATGTGCGTTCCCTGGTGACCATGCAGTTCGCGATCCGGCTGGGTTTCGAGATGGTTTCGGGCTTGTTCCAGCATCTCATCAGCCTTCCCCTGCGGTTCTTTGAAAGGCGCGAGATGGGTGATCTGGTGTCGCGCTTTTCCTCGGCGGGGAAGATCAGCGGCCTCATCTCCGGGGACATGATCACCGTGCTCGTGGATGGCCTGCTGTCGCTGCTTTCCCTGGCCCTGCTCTATATGTACTCGCCCATGCTGGCCACGATTTGCCTCTGCTTCGTGATCGTGGCGACCCTGATCAAGCTCGCTTCGCTGCCCGGGGAGAAACTGCGGCGGCAGGAATCCATCGTGCGGGCCGCGAAAAGCGAAAGCCGGCTCATGGAGAATGTCCGCTGGGCTTCTGTGGTCAAGAACTACGCCATTGAAGACCAGCGCATAGCCGACTGGCAGAACCACTATGTCAATTCCGCCAACGCGGGCTATCACCTGGGCACCTTCCAGCTCTGGTTCGGCTCCGGCCAGGGCCTGCTGTTCGGGGTTGAGCAGATCCTCGTCATCTATCTCGGCGCCCAACTCATATCCGGCGGCGCGCTCACCATCGGGCAACTGATGGGCTTCATCTTTCTGAAACAGCATTTTTCGTCTTCGGTTCTGGCCATGCTGCCCAAGCTGGCGGAACTGCGGCTGATGCAACTTGACCTGGAGCGCATCGCCGATATCGCCCTGGAGGAAGCCGAGGAAACCGATCCGCTGGGACAGTTTCCCCGCCGCGCCTTCTCCGGCAAAGTGCGCGGCGAAGGGGTTGGCTTCCGCTATTCCGCCGACGAGCGACCGGTACTCGAGGCGCTGGACTTTCAGGTGGAGCCCGGCGAGATGCTGGTGATTACCGGGCCTTCGGGCTGCGGCAAATCCACCTTGCTGAAACTCGTCGCCGGCCTCGAACCGGCGGGCAGCGGCAATCTCTGGTTCGACGACACGCCCCTGCCCCGGCTCGGGCTGGCAAACCTGCGGGCGGGCGCCGCGGCGGTGCTGCACAACGACGGCCTGCTCGCCGGCGATATCGCCTACAACATCAATCTGGAAGAAGAGCCCTACAACCAGCAAAGGCTCGAAGACGCCTGCCGCCGGGCCTGCATTCTCGAAGAAATCCTCTGCCTGCCGCTGGGCTTCAACACCCGGGTGGGGGAACTGGGCAACAGTCTGTCCGCCGGACAGGTGCAGCGGGTCCTGCTCGCCCGGGCGCTGTACAAGCGTCCCAAACTCCTGCTGCTCGACGAAAGCCTGGCCTGTCTCAGCGACACGGTTGCCCGGCGCATTCTGGCCAACATCGCCGAGCTTCACATCGCCGTGATTCTCGTCACCCACAATCCGGCGCTGGCCCAACTCGGAACGAGTTCGATCCATCTGCCGGGCGCGCAACAGGCTGCTCCGGCCCAAGGGCTTGCGCCCCAGGAATTCGCGAAAGCGGAAATTCGCTATCGCCGCGATCCCGGCTGATCGATCAAGGCGAGTATTGATGGATATGCAACGAAATCGAGCGGCCAGAGGCGTGGATCAGAGCGGATTTGCAGCCGTGAATTCCTACGGCGCAGGCTCCCGACCATAATTTTTCAGGAAAGCACATGCCCCCGTCAAAACTGCCCCACACCGCCGGTCGCGCCTGGTTCGTGGTCAATCGCGCCAAGGCGGAAGGCCCGGCGTTCTTTGATGACGCCTGCCTCAACTTCTTTCAGCTCAGGCTGCTCAACAGCCTCCGGGTTTTCCATGTGCGCCTGCACGCCTATGTGCTGCTGCCCACCGAGGCCTGGCTGCTGCTTTCGCCGGACTTGCCCAAAAGCCTGTTTTCCCTGCTGGACTACGTCAATGGCTGTTATTCCGAATATTTCAATGAGCGATTCGGGCGCCATGGCGCGGTGTTTCCGAACCGGCCCTCCCTGGCCATCATCGACAGCGCCGGGTTGTTGCTGGAATGTCAGCAGATGATGGAACGCTGGCCCCTGGCCCACGGCGGCGCGAGTCATCCCGGCCTATACGCCTGGTCGAGCTACAACTTCAATGCCTTTGGCGGCGGCTCGCGGTTTCTCAGCCGGCATCCGTTTTTCCGGGAATACCTCGCCAGCGGCGTCGATGCCTTGCAGCGTTATCGGGAAGTCATTGCCGGGCCGGTGGACCCGGTTCGGCGGGCGAGGCTCGAGCAGCGCCTGTTCCCGACCGGCTGCTATTCCGACAGTTGCCGGAAATTGCGAATTGACACCGCCCCGCAATGTGACTAGCCTGCCGGAAAGCGCCAGGAGAGACTCAACATGGCCGAAAAAACGTTTGTCCTCATGGTCTTGGCCGCCCTTGGGACGGGCGCCGCCGCCCAGCAATACGAGACGCCGCAGACCGAATGGGGCGTTCCCGATTTGCAAGGCGTCTGGAAGCACGCCACCGTCATGCCTTTCGAGCGCCCCGAGTCGCTGGGGGACCGGCAGACCTACACCGAGGAAGAAGTGCTGGCGCTGGAGCGTCAGGTGCAGCAGCGGTTCGACGCGGACAATGAACCGCTGGACCCCGACCGGCCGCCGCCGGAAGTCGCCGAGTCCCTGCCTCCCATCGGCAATTACGACCTGTTCTGGCGCGATGACGCCCAGTTCCTGCCGACGATCAACGGCGAATTCCGCACTTCAGCGATTATCGAGCCCGCCAATGGCCGCATGCCCGAAGTGCTGCCCGGCGCCCGGCAACGCCTGCTTGCTGCCCGGGGCGGGCGCAGCGGCCGCAGCAACGACGGTCCCGAGGGCAGGGGGCTTGGCGAGCGCTGCCTGGTGGGTTTCGGCAATCTGTCCGGGCCGGTGATGAGCCCGGTGATCTACAACAGCCACCTGCAGTTCGTGCAATCCCCCGGCTATGTGGCCATTGTGGCGGAAATGGTGCACGATGTCCGCATCATCAAGATCACCGACGAGCGCAACCCGGCCGGCGCCGCCCACCGCAAGTGGATGGGAGATTCCATCGGTCGCTGGGAAGGCGGCACCCTGTTGGTGGAAACCCGCTACTTCAACGGCTGGCACAGCCTGCGCGGGCTGCCGGTGGACGGCGTCACCATTACCGAGACTTTCCGCCGCGAGACCGACTACAAGCTGATTTATGGCTTCCGGGTCAACGACCCGACGGTGTTCAGCGCAGAATTCTACGGAGAATATCCGCTGTCGCGAATCGATGAGCCGATTTACGAATACGCCTGCCACGAAGGCAACTACGGCATGTTCGGCATTCTCCAGGGCGCCAGGCGGCTTGAAGTCATGCCGGAGCTGGAAACCGGCGGCGAAAGCGCCCGCTAGGAGCCTGGATGTCATTCCGCGCGGAGCGAAGCGCAGTCGCGGAATCTCCCGCAGGCCGCTACTCCCTCGCCGACTGCTTCTTCGCCAAGCGGACCCGGTGCAGGGCGGGCTCCGTGTAGCCGTTGGGCTCCCGGACGCCCTGGAAGATCAGGTCGCGGGCCGCCTGGAAAGCGAAGGAGCCCGCCGGATTCGAGGCCATGGGATCGTACAGCGGGTCCGCGGCATTCTGGCCGTCCACCACCGCCGCCATTCGCAGCAGCGATTCCTCCACCTGCTCTTCCCGGCACAGCCCGTGATGCAGCCAGTTGGCCACGTACTGGCTCGAAATCCGCAGGGTGGCGCGGTCTTCCATCAACGCCACATGGTCGATATTGGGCACCTTGGAACAGCCCACTCCCTGATCGATCCAGCGCACCACATAGCCGAGAATCCCCTGGATATTGTTGTCGAGTTCCCGCTGGATGCGTTCCGCGCCCAGGGAGGCCGGGTCCGGAATCAGGGGAACCGCCAGCAGGTCGGCCATGGCCACCGGCGCCCGCTTGCGCAACTCCCGCTGCACGGTGAAAACGTCCACCCTGTGGTAGTGCATGGCGTGCAGCACCGCAGCGGTGGGCGAGGGCACCCAGGCGGTATTGGCCCCCGCCAGGGGGTGGGCGACTTTCTGCTCCACCATGGCCGCCATCAGGTCGGGCATGGGCCACATGCCCTTGCCGATCTGGGCCCGGCCCGGCAAGCCGCAGGCAAGCCCGGTATTGACATTGTGATCCTCGTAGGCGGCAATCCAGGTGGAGGCGCGCATTTCGTCCCTGGGCAGCATGGCGCCGCCGTGCATGCCGGTGTGGATTTCGTCGCCGGTGCGGTCGAGAAAGCCGGTATTGATGAAGACCACCCGGTCCCGGGCTTCCAGGATGCAGCGCTTGAGATTGACCGTGGTGCGCCGTTCCTCATCCATGATGCCCACCTTGATCGTCAGTGGCTCAAGCCCGAGCAGTTCCTCCACCGCGGCGAACAACTGGCAACTGAAGCGCACTTCGTCCGGCCCGTGCATTTTCGGCTTGACAATATAGATGCTGCCGCTGCGCGAATTGCCGAGGCGGTTGCGGCCTGCGATATCGACACAGGCCACCGCGGAAGTCATCACCGCATCCATGACGCCTTCGAATACCTGCCGCCCGCGGCTGTCGTGGATGGCGTTGTTGCGCATCAGATGACCCACATTGCGCACCAGCAGCAGGCTGCGGCCGGGCAGGCGCAGGGCTTCGCCGGCGGGGCTGAGGTATTCCCGGTCCTCTGCCAGGGTGCGGGTCATGGGGGCGCCGTCCTTGATGAAGGTTTCCGCCAGGTCGCCCCGCATGAGGCCGAGCCAGTTGCGGTAGATTTCGGTCTTGTCCGCGGCGTCCACGGCGGCGACGCTGTCCTCGCAGTCCTGAATCGTGGTGATCGCCGCCTCCAGCACCACATCGCTGATGCCGGCCGGGTCCCCGGCGCCGACCTCGGAGCCGCGGTCGATACGGATTTCGATATGCAGGCCATGGTTGACCAGCAGCACTGCCGATGGCGCTGCCGCGCTTCCCTGGTAGCCCGCAAACCGGGCCGGGTCTTGCAGGCCGTGGGCGCTGTCCCTGCCTTGCGCCACCAGGGCGCCGCCTTCAATGCGGTACTGCTCCACATTCGCATGGCTTGCGCCTTGCAGGGGACAGATCTCATCGAGCAGAGCCCGCACATGGTCGATGACCCGCCGACCCCGCACCGGGTTGTAACCGCCGGCGCGTCCGGCGCCGTCGTCCCCGGGAATGACATCGCTGCCGTAGAGGGCGTCGTAAAGCGAGCCCCAGCGAGCATTGGCGGCATTGATGGCGAAGCGGGCATTCTTCACCGGCACCACTAGCTGGGGGCCGGCGATCGAGGCGATTTCCGAGTCAACCCCGGTGGTGGAAATGGTGAAATCTTCGGGCTCCTCCTGCAAATAGCCGATTTCGCGCAGAAAAGCCTCATAGGCGTCGCGGTCGTAATCCGGCCCTTGATTCTGGTGATGCCAGTCGTCGATCTGCTGTTGCAGGCGGTCGCGCTCGGCGAGCAGTTCTTCATTGCGGGGAACGAATTCGTCGATGAGGCCTTCAAAACCGGACCAGAATTCCGCCTGCCCGAGGCCGATTTCCGGCAACAGCTCCCCGTTGACGAAAGTAGCCAGTTCCGCGGCGACCCGCAGCCCGCCCGTCTCGAAATCTTCAGTCATGGCTTCAGTTTTCCTGAGTTTCCAGCAATTCTCATTTTGGCGCCCCAACCCTCATGTCATTCTGCGCGAAGCGAAGCGTAGTCGCAGAATCTCATCGGTGGGGTAATTTGCCAATTTGTCCTCGACGGCCCAGTCGCCGGGCGTATAATAGCGGGATTGACGGCGCCCTGGAGGAAGCCCCATGAGCCGCCTTGCCCTGATTGCCAGTTGCCTTGCCCTGATTGCGGTTGCCCTGCCGTCACAAGAGGCGGATGGCCAGATTGATATCGACGCCCTGTCCGTGCCGCAACTGCGTGGCGAAATCGACAAAATCGAAAAGGAAGTCTACCGGGTTTTCAATCTTCGCACCGGGGACGAGTCGCTGCATGTAATCTGCCACCGCTACACCCCCACCGGCTCGAATATTTCCCGGGAAGCCTGCGAGCCGAACTTCCTGATCGAGGCCCGGGCCAACAATGCCAGGAATTACCAGGACGGCACCGATGAGCTGCTCGACACCGAGGGCCTGCTCGCCGAAACCAATTCCGACTTCCGCAGGTTCAACGAAGCCATGGCAGCCCTGAGCGAAGAATACGACTACTTCCGCGAACTGAGCATCATCCTGTCCATGCTGCGCGGCCGCATGGAAGAATTGCAGAATTAGGGGTCTCCCGATTTCTGCGCGGAGTGAGGCGCAGTCGCAGCATGAAGGTAAAGGGAGCGCGCAGCACCGACGGAGAATTGCCGATTATTCGGCGGGCAGGGAAACCGGCAATTCCGCGGTAATCAGCGCAGCGCGGTCCAGTGACCGCCGCGCGTGGCGCAGCAGCATTGCGGCATCCTGGGCGACGATTTCCGAATGGACGATTTCGCCATTCACGCTCACACTCACCGGCTGGCTGAAATCCACCTCTTCCGGGTTCAACAGCAGACTGAATCCCGCCACCGCGGTGGCTTCCACCTCGAAGTGGTTGCCCAGCCGCTCGACCTTGACCACCGCCGGGAAATCGGGGTTTGCCATTTCGTCGATTCGCAGCCAGAGATTGCGGTTGTAGCGGTCCACCCGGTCCGCCACCCACTGCAAGCGCTCGGGGAACGGGTCCCTGGGATTTTCCGCCTTGAACCGTTCGATGGCCGGGGTTTCCCCGGGCAGCCAGGCCGTATTGTGGCCGCCGTCCTCTATCACCCGGAATACGTGCTCCACCCCGGCCTCTTCCAGCACCTCCACGAATGATTGCAGCGAAGCCGCGGGATACAGCCGATCGACCTCGCCATTGACGATATACAGCGGTTTGGCGGTGAGGTTCTCAAAATACAGCCGGTAGTTGACACCGCCGGACGGGTTCCGCAAAACCCCGGGGTGGCCGATGTAGGGCAGGAAAGCCGCCCACTCGCCGGGCTGCTTGAAAGCGAAGAAGTAGGCGCCGGTGCCGCCATCGGAAATGCCGGTCATGGTGACGCGGTTATCGTCGATGTTGTAGCGGCGTTTCACTTCCCGCAGGATGGCGGGCAGATTGTCGGCCTGGTTGTCGTGCCACCAGAAGGCTTCGCGCCAGGAGGCGGGCACCACGAAGATGCGGTCTTGCTGTTGCAGATTGTCCAGTCCCGAGCGCCACCAGTCTCCCCCAGGGCCCCACTCGGGACGCGACACGCCGCCATGGAGCATGAATTCCACCGGGTAGGAAATGGCCGGGTCGTAGGAATCCGGCGCTACCACGGCATAGCGGTATAGCAAGCCATCGGCGCCGGTGCGGGACGCTTCCCAGGCGCCGGTAGCCACTCCAGCAGACCAGTCCGGGCCTTGCCGCAGCCATTGGTACAGGGTTTCCACATCATCCGCGGCGGCGAGCAGGGCCTGTTCGGCGGCGCTCTGCTCCACTGCGCTGTCGGCCCGCCAGAATGCGGTAACCAGTTCCCGACTGCTGTTTTCCCCGGCCAGACCGCTGCTGGCGGCGAGCAGCAGCAATGCCGCCGGCAACACCGGGACAGATGCGATCTTGCGGATGGATAGACCCATGCTGAAAGTCCCCTTTCAAAGCCGGTCAGTCCGCTTACACCGAGTCGTTGAAGATGAAGTCCGAGACATCGAGATCTTCCAGGGCGAAAGTCTACAGGATGATCGTGCAGCCATCGCTGCCGGTCAGGTCGATAACCACATCGGCGCCGTCCTGCATGGCCGTATAATCGCCAAGCGTCGAGACGTTGCCGAAAGCACTCAGGTCGATCTTGTCGATGCCATTGTTGAAATCCTTGATCGTGCCGTTGCCGTGGCCCGCGGCGAAAACGAACGTGTCGGCGCCCGGGGTATCGCAACGGTCGCCCCAGAGCGTGTCATCGCCCGACCCCTGGGTGAAGACAAAAGTATCCGCTCCCCCGGTGCCATTGAGGACTTCGTCATTGCCTGTGCCAGTGATTCTCGCCATATCAGCCACTCCTCCCGCGCTCGCCACGGGCCGCAAATCCGCAATCAGTGTGGCTCATTTTGCCGCCCATTCCATCCCGAATCCAGGACATTTTTCCTCTAGGGAAGCTCTGATTAAGTCAGAGCTTCCCTGCGGCACATGGAAGTGCCGCCGAATTCGATGGCGTAAGCCATTGAATTCGGGAGCAAAACAAAACCATGCTTTTGCTTTGCGATAATGAAAACCTCCACGGATGGAGTTTTTCAGAGAATACCTAGGGCCTATAAGAAATCCAGATTGCGCCGAAACCGACGCATCCCCCGAAGATTATCCCATGCTTATGTTCGTGATTGGCCCCGCTTCCATCCCGGGGCAGCAATTTCACTATTGACCATCAAGAACCCGGTAACCAAAGAGTACCTGACGGCGAAGTTCGACCGGCGTTTTGGCAAGTTCGAGCGCAAGATCGACAAACGGTTCGGGAAACTCGACGCGGCAAGGTCGCGGAAGTTTCTCGCGACGGCCATTGTGGGCACCGCGGTCGGAACCGTCGGCATCGTGTCCCCCGATGATGTCGCTGATGTTGGAGCCCATGCTGGATGCTGCCGCGGGAGAGGCTCATCAAACCGGAAAGTAACGCCCCCCCTGCTTGAGGACTGCGCCGGCAAGTTCGAGCTCAAGGAGTTTTACTGCGAGGTCTTGCTGGGAGAGGCCGGTTTGGTGGGCCAGGGTTTCCGGGAGCGAGCCGGATTCTTCGAGCAGGGCGAGCAGCTTGGCGTCCTCCGGATTGCGGGAGGCGGTTCTCCACGCTGCTGGGTTTTGGCTCGAACGGAAAGCATCGAGGGGGAGGATGCCTTCGAGTTCCTGCAGCACATCTTGCGGCGATTCCACGAGTTTTGCGCCCTGGCGGATCAGTTGATGGCAGCCGCGGGAGAAGGAGCTTGAGATCGGGCCCGGCACGGCGAAGATCTCCCGGTTCTGCTGCAGGGCATATTTTGCGGTGACGAGGGAGCCGCTTTTCAGGCTGGCTTCCACCACCACCACGCCCGCGCAAAGTCCGCTGACAATGCGGTTGCGGCGGGGGAAGTGGGCCTTTGCTGGAGGGGAGCCGAGTGCGAACTCGGCAACCAGGGCGCCCTGGCGAAGGATTTGTTCCCGCAACTCGCGATTGCGAGCGGGATAACAGATATCGACGCCAGTGCCCATGACCGCAATGGTTAGCGCTTCGGCGGCCAGGGCGCCCTTGTGGGCTGCGGTGTCGATGCCAAGAGCCATTCCCGAGCAGACCGTCAGGCCCGCATCGCCCAGTTCGCGCGCCAGCCATTCCGCCTGCCGCCTGCCGTAGGCGCTGCCCCGGCGGCTGCCAACCATGGCGACGGCTGGATTGTTGAGGCATTCGAGGCGGCCTTCCACGTACAACACCGGCGGCGGTGCCGGGATTTCCCGCAACAAGCGGGGATACTGCGGCGATTCGAAGTGGATGATGGCCCGACCGGCGTCTTCGGCCCAGGCAAGTTCGGCCCGCAATCTGCGGCTCAGCTTGCGTTCATCCACTGGATTCAATAGCGCCGTCAACTGTTCATTGGACAGGCCCATCGCCAACAGCTCGGCCTTCGGCAATCGCCGAATGTGGCTCAGGGAACCCAATTCACCCAGGATTCTCGCCGCGACGCCGAGGCCGAAAGCGCTGTGATGCGCCAGCGTGAGATAGTCTTTGGTCAGGGAATCATCCATAACAAATTTCCGCATGGGGCTGCTATAATTTCCTGCTAGCCCGGACAACCAGCCGACTGAGCCGGGCCATTGGGGAAGCTCTGATCAAGTCAGAGCTTCCCCGCGCACATGGAAGTGCCGCCGAATTCGATGGGTGACGGCAAGCGTTTTCGAAGCGCGGCTTCGAGCGCGGTCGCAACGGCGCGGAGCTACGCTCCGCGACTGGAGCAAGCCATTGAATTCGTGAGCAAAACAAAGCCACGCCTTTGTTTTGCGATAATGAAAAACTCCACGGATGGAGTTTTTCAGAGAATACTTGGCGGAGTTGTGATGGCTTTGTTACCGATTCTGGAGTTCCCCGACCCGAGGCTGCGCAAGGCGGCAAGCCCGGTGACCCATTTTGACGACAAGCTCCGCCACTTCGTCGACGATATGTTCGAAACCATGTACCAGTCCGAGGGAATCGGCCTCGCCGCGACTCAGGTCAATGTCCACAAGCGCCTGATCGTGCTCGACGTTTCGGAAGAAAAGAATAGTCCCCATGTCTTCATAAATCCAGAATTCGAGGTCATTGAGGAAGAATTGCGGGATTATCAGGAAGGCTGCCTTTCGGTTCCCGGCTTTTTCGAGGAAGTGTCCCGGCCCCGGGCGATTCGCGTCAGCGCAAGGGACCGCAATGGAGAAAGCTTCGAGCTTGAGGCCCGGGACCTGCTTGCGGTCTGCATCCAGCACGAAATCGATCATCTGGACGGCAAGTTGTTCGTCGATTATCTCAGCCCTCTCAAGCGCCAGCGCATTCGCGGCAAGCTGCAGAAGGAACAGCGGAAGTCGGCCTGACCCCGATGCCGCCTGGTTTGCGACTGTGTTTCGCGGGCACGCCGCCATTTGCCGCCGCCCATCTTGCCGCCCTGCACCGGGCGGGCCATGAAATCGCCGCGGTCTTTACCCAACCCGACCGTCCCGCCGGTCGCGGCCGCAAACTGCTGCCCAGCGCAGTCGCCACCATCGCCGGAGAGCTTGGTCTGCCTCTGCGCAAGCCCACGAGCATGGCCGGCGAGGCCCCGGCCACATTGCTCGCATCGTTCCGGCCCGATGCGCTGATCGTTGCCGCCTATGGCCTGATTCTGCCGAAATCGATTCTGGAGACACCGCGTCTTGGCTGCATCAATGTCCACGCTTCGCTGCTGCCCCGCTGGCGCGGCGCGGCGCCCATCGAGCGCGCCCTGCTCGCGGGCGACCAGCGCACCGGTGTCAGCATCATGCAAATGGATGAAGGCCTGGACACCGGCCCGGTCCTGTTGCAGCGGGAGGTGGCCATTCTTGCCGGGGATGACCGCAATGCGCTGGAAACAAAACTCGCCGAAGCCGGCTGCGCGGCGCTGCTCCGCAGCCTTGAGCATCTTCCGGAACTGCTTGCCGGTTCCACACCACAGGACAATGGGCTGGCAACCTATGCCGGCAAACTAGGCAAAGACGATGCCATGATCGACTGGACCCGGAATGCGCGGTTCATCAGCCGGCAGGTGCGCACCGGCATCGGCCGCATGCCCGCCTTCTGTTTCGCCGGAAAGCGGCGCATCAGGATTCTGAAAGCCGCCGCCAGGGATTGGGACCGGTCCGGAACGCCTGGAAAGATCGTCGAGTTTGACAAGAATGGCTTGCTGGTGGCCTGCGGCGAAGGCGCGCTTTGCATTACATCGCTGCAATTGCCCGGCAGGAAACCCGTCTCACCGGGGGCCTTGCTGCATTCCGCCGCGGCACCTTTTGCCAGGGGCATGGTTCTGCAAGATCGGGCGGTCGGTTAGCGCCATGACTGTGCGCGCCACAGCCGCCCGCATTCTGGCCCGCCTTGCCGGACGCGGCGGCGCGTTGGGCGAGCAGCTGGCCGACCGTCGGAAACTGCGCGAGTACGGCCTGTTGCAGGAGATTTGCTACGGCGTCTGCCGTCACCATGAATCCCTCGCCTTCCTCCTCGGCGAGTTGCTCGAGCGACCCCTGCGCCAGCGCGACGCCGACCTGAAATACCTGCTGCTCGGCGCCCTGCATGAACTGCGCGATCTGGCCACGCCGCAGTACGCGGTAATCGATGAAAGCGTGAAAGCGGGCCATGCCCTCGGCAAGGAATGGTCGAAGCCTCTGGTAAACGCCGTATTGCGCAATTTTCAGCGGCAACGGGAGAAGCTTGAACTCGCTCTCGGACAGCAATCTGAAAGCATCCGCTACAGCCACCCGCAATGGTTGGCGCAATCCATTAGCAACGACTGGCCCGAGCAATGGCTCTCGATACGGGAAGCCAACAATCGCAGGCCCCCCCTGTGCCTGCGGGCTAACCGCCGGCGCGGCAGCCGCATGGAAGCCATGCGGCTGTTGCGGGAAGCCGGTCTGGCCTGTTCGCCGGGGCGGCTCGCTCCATCAGCCGTGTACTTGCAGCAGGCGCGGCCGATTGGGGAGATTCCCGGTTTCGCAGAGGGCTGGTTCAGCGTCCAGGACGAAGCTTCCCAGCTTGTGCCCGGGTTGCTGGCCCCGGAACCCGGCGCACGCCTGCTCGATGCCTGCGCCGCGCCGGGAGGCAAGACCTGCCACCTCCTCGAAACCGCGCCGGAAAATCTCAGTTGCGTGGCGCTTGAGCGCGACCCCGGGCGCAGCGAAATGATCCGGGAAAACCTCGATCGGCTCGATTTGACAGCCGAATCCGTCATTGCCGATGCCGGCATTCCCGCACAGTGGTGGGATGGAACCGCCTTCGACCGGATTCTGCTCGATGCGCCCTGCTCGGCCACGGGGGTTATCCGGCGGCACCCCGATATCAAGCTGTCGCTGCGACCGAAGGATATCGCCGCCCACAGCAAGGAACAGTCGCGATTGTTGCGGGCGCTGTGGGCTTGCCTGAAACCCGGCGGGCGAATCCTCTACACCACCTGTTCCCTGCTCAGGGAGGAGAACGAACAGGCCATCTCCCGCTTTCTGGCGGGGGCCGGGGATGCTAAAACCCTGCCCATCGCTGCCGATTGGGGATTAGAATGCGCATACGGAAAACAGTTGCACCCCGGCGGCTCGGAAGGCCCTGACGGATTCTACTTTTGCCTGTTGGAGAAGCTCTGATCCGGGCTGAGCCTGACCGCCCCGGCCGAGCTGCGAGCGCTACGCGGCACATTCTCATGAAGATAATCGTTCTCGGCGCGAATCCGGTGGGCATCAGCCTGGCGAGCACCCTGTCCACCGAATCCAATGACGTAACCCTCGTGGACAGCGATGAAGCCCGCCTTGAAGGGCTCAAGCAGGGTATGGATATCCAGGTCGTCGGCGGTCGCGGCTCCCATCCCGACGTGCTTGAGCAGGCCGGCGTGGAGGATGCCGATCTGCTCATTGCGGTTTCCGAAAACGACGAATTGAACATGGTGGCCTGCCGGGTTGCCTATTCGCTGTATCGCACGCCGAAGAAAATCTGCCGGGTGCATTCCTCATCCTTCATTCGTTTCAGCGAAGAGCTGTTCGGCAGGCAGGGCATTGCGGTGGACACGCCGATCTGCCCGGAAATGATCGTCTCGGAAAACATCGAGCGCCTGATCGACCTGCCCGGTGCTTTGCAAGTGCTTGATTTCGCCGATGGCAGCGTACAGCTCGTGGGGGTCAAGGCGGTTTATGGCGGCCCTCTGGTGGGCCAGGAAATCCGCCTGCTGCGGCAACATATGCCCGCGGTGGACACCCGGGTGGCGGCGATATTCCGCAAGGACCGGCCCATTGTTCCCGAAGGCTCCACGGTGATCGAGGCGGAGGATGAGGTCTTTTTTGTCGCCGCCCAAAGTGACATACGCGCCTGTATCGGCGAAGTGCGGCCCATGGACCGTCCCTACCGCCGCATCTTCATCGCCGGCGGCGGCAATATCGGCCTGCGCCTCGCAACGCAACTCGAATCGCGCTACAAGGTCAAGCTCGTGGAACGCAGCGCGGCGCGCTGCGACTTCCTCACGGGACAGCTCGCAAGCACCCTCGTGCTGCTCGGCGAAACCTCGGACCGGGAACTGCTCATCAGCGAGAACATCGAGGATGCCGATGTGTTTGTCGCCCTCACCAACGACGATGAGGCCAACATCATGTCGTGCATGATGGCCAAGCGGCTCGGCGCGAAAAAGGTCATGGCGCTGATCAATAACCCCGACTATGTGGACCTCATCCAGGGCGGCGAGATCGATATCGCCATCTCTCCCCAGCAGGCCACCATCGGCAGTGTGCTGACCAAGGTGCGGCGGGCGGATTTCGCCAATGTCCACTCCCTGCGCCGGGGCGCCGCCGAGGCGGTGGAGGCGGTGGTGCATGGCGATGTGGCCTCGTCGAAAGTCATCGGGCGGGAATTGCGCGACCTGAACCTGCCGGATGGCATTACCGTGGGCGCCATTGTGCGCGGGAAGGGCGTGCACATCGCCCATGACGACACCCGGGTCGAGTCCGGCGACCACGTCATCCTGTTTCTTGTGGACCGCAGGCACGTGGCGCTGGTGGAGCGACTGTTCGGGGCCGGATTCGCGCACTTCTGAGGCATCATGCACCCCTTCATGATCACCAAGATTCTCGGCATCCTGTTGATGCTGTTCAGCTTGCTGGGAACCTTGCCGCCGATGCTCGTTTCCCTGCTGTACCGCGACGGCATGATCGGGGTTTTCTTCACCACTTTCCTGAGCCTGCTGCTGCTTGGCGCGGGCCTTTGGGGGCTGACCGCCCGCAATCGCAAGGAATTGACGATCCGCGACGGCTTTCTGGTGGTGACGCTTTTCTGGAGCGTGCTCGGGCTGGCGGGCTGTCTGCCTTTCGTGCTGGCGCTGGATCTCAGCCTTGCCGATGCGGTGTTCGAATCCCTGTCGGGCCTCACCACCACCGGCGCCACTGTGATCGTCGGCCTGGACGGACTGCCCAGATCGATCCTGTTCTACCGGCAATTGCTGCAATGGATGGGCGGCATGGGAATCATCGTGCTCGCCATGGCCCTGCTGCCCATGCTCGGTATCGGCGGCATGCAGTTGTACCAGGCGGAAACGCCGGGGCCGCTCAAGGACAACAAGCTGGTGCCGCGGCTGGCCGAAACCGCCAAGGCGCTCTGGTACATCTATCTGGCGCTGACCCTGGCCTGCGCCCTGGCCTACTGGGCCGTGGGCATGGAGGCCTTCGACGCCATCAGCCACGCCTTCACCACAGTGGCCATCGGCGGCTTTTCCACCCATGACGCCAGCATCGGCTATTTTGACAACCCGGCGGTGGATCTGGTGGCGATCGTCTTCATGGTGATCGCCGGGGTCAATTTCGCCCTGCATTTCACCGCCTGGCAGCGCCGTTCCATCAAGCACTATCTCGCCGATCCGGAATTCCGCTTTTACGCCTTCATCCTCGGTTTTCTGTCATTCGCCGCCATTGGCATTCTCTATCTCACCGCCACGTACGACAGTTTCTTCGAGGCCGCCATCAAGGGGTTGTTCCAAGTGGTTTCCATCGCCACCACCACGGGTTTTGTCACCGACGACTTCAGCGCCTGGCCGCTGTTCCTGCCCTACCTGCTGCTGTACGCGGCGATTATCGGGGCCTGCGCCGGCTCCACCGGCGGCGGCATCAAGGTGATCCGCATCCTGCTGATCTTCAAGCAGGGCTTTCGCGAGGTCCAGCGGCTGATTCACCCCAAGGCCGTCATCCCCATCAAGCTTGGCAGCAAGCGGGTGCCTGACCGGGTAATCGAATCGGTGTGGGGTTTCTTCGCGGTGTATGTGATGGTGTTCATGCTGATGCTGCTCGCCCTGCTCGCGTCGGGGGTCGAAATCATCACCGCTTTCAGCGCCGTGGGCGCCTGCATCAACAATCTCGGGCCGGGGCTTGCGGATGTCTCGTCAAGCTATGCTGCCCTGCCGGTCACCGCGAAGTGGATACTCTGCGTCGCCATGCTCCTCGGCAGGCTGGAAGTGTTCACCCTGCTGGTATTGTTCACGCCGATGTTCTGGCGGCGATAGCGAATTTTCGCTTTCGCGAATTCCTACGGCGCAGGCTCCTGGTAAAATTCCGCGCCGTCGGGGCGGCGGCGGAATCGCTTGTATTCCCATTGATATTGCTCCGGGCACTGGCGCACCAGTTCCTCCACGGCCTGATTCATCGCTGCAATCGAATCGGACAATCGTTCCCGGCGCAGATCAAGCTCGCCCATGTGGATGCGGAATCCCGCCGCCCGGGGCAAACGCTCGGCATAGCCGCAGAACACCCGCACCCCGGGGCGCTGGGCAAGCCGGGCCGCCAGGGTCATGGTGTACGCGGGCTCGCCAAAGAATGGCGCGAACTCGCCGCTGCCGTCGGCGGGAACCTGGTCGGGCAGAATGCCGATGACTTCACCCCTGCCCACAGCCCGCAGCAGTTTCGCCACGCCGGCTTTGCCGGCAGCCGCCATGCGCAGGCCGCCTCTTTCCCGGCTTGCCCGCAGCAATGCATCGAAAGCGGAGGACCTTGGCGGGGCGTACAGGAAACTCGATGGCTGCCCGTAGCACATGGATATGCCGAAGATTTCCCAGTTTCCCAGATGTGGCGCAAGCAGTATCGCCCCGGAGCCCGATTGCGCGGCCCGGCGAAATTCCGCAACTTCCGCCGATTCCCGCAATAGCGCTTGCAGTTTCGGCAGGGGCCAGCGCCAGGCGCGGCCCATCTCGAACAGGGCGCAAAGCGAGTGTTGCAGGCTCGCCCTGGCAAGCTCGCGGACCGCGGCCTCGTCGAGTTCCGGAAAACAGGTTCGCAGATTGCGCAATGTGGTTCCGGCGGCGCGACCCCGAATTCGCAGCAGCAGGCTGCCCAGACAGCGGGCCGCAGCTTGCAGCATGGGCAGGGGCAGGCGGGCGCCAATGGCCAGAAACATCCGGAAAAAGAGAAGTTTGATCAGTTGCCTGCCTCGGGAACATTGTGGATAACGCAGGGGAATTCTAGGATAATCGCGGCCTTTCTTGTAGCTTCCCCTCCAGTCCTGACGTGAGCGCCGGCGCCGATCCGAAAACCTTCCAGGGGCTTATCCTGGCGTTGCAGCAATTCTGGGCCGACAAGGGCTGTGTGGTACTGCAGCCCCTGGACATGGAAGTCGGCGCGGGAACCTTTCATCCGGCTACCTTTCTCCGCGCCATCGGCCCGGAAAGCTGGAATTGCGCCTATGTGCAGCCCAGCCGTCGCCCGGGCGACGGCCGCTACGGCGAAAACCCCAACCGCCTGCAGCATTATTACCAGTACCAGGTCATCCTCAAACCTTCGCCCGGGGAGATTCAGCAGCAATACCTGGACTCCCTCGCCCACCTCGGGATCGACATGGCGGTTCACGATGTGCGCTTTGTGGAGGACAACTGGGAATCACCCACCCTGGGCGCCTGGGGCCTGGGCTGGGAAGTCTGGCTCGACGGGATGGAAATCACCCAGTTCACCTATTTTCAGCAAGTGGGCGGGCTCGAATGCCATCCGGTGAGCGGCGAGATCACCTATGGCATCGAGCGTATCGCCATGTATCTGCAACAGGTGGACAGCGTCTACGACATCGTCTGGTGCGATGGTCCCGGAGGCCCGGTGAGCTATGGCGATGTTTTCCGGCAAAATGAAGTGGAAATGTCCGCCTTCAACTTCGAAATGGCCGATACCGGCAAGCTGTTCGCCTACTTTGACGATTGCGAGACCATGTGCGAGGCCCTGCTTGGCGGGAATCTGCCGCTGCCAGCCTACGAGCAGGTGCTCAAGGCTTCGCACTATTTCAATCTGCTGGACGCCCGCAAGGCGATATCGGTAACCGAGCGGCAACGCTTCATCCTGCGGGTGCGCGCCATGGCCAGGGCGGTGGCCGGAGCCTATCTCGAAAGCCGCCGCAGGCTTGGCTTCCCCCTGGCCCCGGAAGAGTTGCGCCGTGACTACGCCTGACGCCGCCAGCCGGGATTTCCTGTTTGAAATCGGCGTGGAGGAATTGCCGCCCAAGGCGCTCAAGGGGCTTTCCCGGGCGCTGGAGGACGAGTTTCGCCAAGGTTTGAAAGCTGCCGGCCTTGGCCACGGCGCCATTCATCGCTTTGCCGCGCCACGCCGGCTCGCGATACTCGTGGAAAAGCTGGCGGAAAAACAGTCGGATCGGCGCAGCGAACGCTTTGGGCCCGCCGTTGCCGCGGCTTTCGATAGCGACGGCGCCCCCACCGCGGCGGCAATGGGCTTCGCCCGCTCCTGCGGCGTTGGGGTTGACGAATTGGGCCGCTCCGGGCGGCAGGGCGTGGAGAGGCTTTGTTTCAGCCAGCTTGAACCCGGCGCCGCCGCCATGGATTTGCTGGCGGAGTTGACCAGCGACGCGCTGGTTGCCCTGCCGATTCCCCGGCGCATGCGCTGGGGGACTTCCCGGACAGAGTTCATCCGCCCGGTGCATTGGCTGGTGATGCTGTTTGGCAATGACACCGTGCCCGCGACAATTCTCGGGGCGCGCGCCGGCAATGTCACCTTTGGCCACCGATTTCATCACAACCAGCCCATTGTCCTCGAGTCGCCGGGGGAATACGCGGCATCGCTGGAAAATCCGGGCCGGGTAATCGCAAGTTTCGCCCGGCGCCGGGAACAGGTTCGGGAACTGGTGAATGCCGAGGCCGCAAGGCTCGGCGCCAGGGTGGCCATGGATGAAGCGCTGCTCGATGAAGTCAGCAGCCTGGTGGAGTATCCCGTGGCCCTGACCGGCGAGTTCGACCGCGAGTTTCTCGAATTGCCCGACGAAGCTCTGGTGCTCACCCTGAAGTCCCACCAGAAATGCTTCTGTCTGGAAGACCGAAATGGCCAGATTATCCCGTATTTCGTGACTGTCAGCAACATTGCCAGCAAAGACCCGGCAAAGGTCATACAGGGAAATGAACGGGTAATCCGGCCACGGTTGGCGGATGCCAGGTTTTTCTTTGAAACCGACAAATCCCGCAGTCTTGAGTCAAGGCTGCCGGAACTCGACAAGATCGTTTTCCAGGACAAGCTCGGTTCGGTGGGCGCGAAATCGCGCCGGGTGTCCCGGCTGGCGGGGCTGCTCGCGGGCCGGATTGGCTTTGCGACCGATGCCTGCCAAAGGGCGGCCCTGCTCGGCAAGTGCGACCTGCTCAGCGATATGGTGGGCGAGTTTGCCGCATTGCAGGGCTTGATGGGCGCCTGTTACGCCCGTAACGACGGCGAAACCGAAGCCGTGGCGATGGCGATCTTCGAGCAGTATCTGCCGCGGCATACCAGCGACCGGCTGCCCGAAACGCCCGCGGGCCAGACCCTGGCCCTGGCGGAAAAGCTGGATACCCTGGCGGGCCTGTTCGCCATCGGCCAGCCGCCCACGGGTTCGAAGGATCCTTTCGCCCTGCGGCGGGCCGCCATCGGGGTATTGCGGATACTGATCGAAGGCGGGCTGGAACTCGACCTGCCGGCAGCCATCAAAGCCGCCCTGGAAGGCTTCACGGAACTCAAGCCGGACGGGAACTGCGCCGCCAGGCTCCTTGATTTCATTCTGGACCGACTGCGCGCCTGGTACGGCGACATGGGCATTGCCGCGGCGGTCTACCTCAGTGTGCGGGCGGTGCAGCCGGCAAGTCCGCTGGATTTTCACCGGCGCGTGCAAGCCGTTGCCGATTTTGCCGGGAGGCCTGAAGCGGCGGCCCTGGCGGCGGCCAACAAGCGGGTTTCGAATCTGCTCACCAAAAGCGGCAAGGAGGCGGCGGGAGGAGGGGTCGATGATTCACTGCTTGACGAGGCGGCGGAAAAAGCGCTGCTGGAGAGGATTCGCAAGGCCCGGAAGGAAGTGCGGCCCTGGTTTGCCGCGGGCGAATACCACAAGGCGCTGACCCGGCTTGCCGGCCTGCGGGACGATGTGGACCGCTTTTTCGATGAGGTGATGGTCATGGTGGACGATGCGCCGCTGCGAGCCAATCGGCTGCGCATCCTGCGGGAGCTGCGCGGACTATTCCTGCAGGCTGCCGATATTTCGTTGCTTTGATCCAGAATCCCGCCAAAGTCGTTGTACTCGACCGGGACGGTGTCATCAACCGGGATTCGGCTGCGTACATCAAGTCTCCCGATGAATGGCGGCCCCTGCCCGGCAGCGTTTCCGCCATTGCCAGACTGAGTCGGGCCGGCCTGCGGGTAGTACTCGCAACCAATCAGTCCGGGCTTGCCCGGGGGCTTTTTGATGAGGCGGCGCTGGGCGCGATTCACGCCAGGCTCACCGGGCTTGTGGAGCGGCGGGGCGGAAAGGTGGCCGGCATTTTTATCTGCCCACACGGGCCGAATGCAGGCTGCGACTGCCGCAAGCCCGCCACGGGCCTGCTGAAACAGATCGAATCCCGCCTCCAATGCAGCTTGCGCGGCTGCTGGTTCATCGGCGACAGCCTGCGCGATTTGCAGGCGGGCCGCAACCATGGCTGTCAGCCGGTGCTGGTACGCACCGGCAATGGCTTGCAGACAGAAAAGCTGATAAAAGACAATGGCTTGGGCCGGGTACTCGTGTTCGATGACCTGGCTGGGGCAGCCACCGCCTTGCTGCGCGAGTCGGCTGATTGAAGGCCCGGGAAGAGAAAACCCGGCGAACTCTCAGATATCGATGTTCTCGGCCCGCAGGGCATTGGTTTCGATGAACTGCCGGCGCGGGTCCACCTGGTCTCCCATCAACGTATTGAAAAGCTGGTCAGCGCCAATGGCGTCCTTGACGGTAACCTGCAACATGCGCCGGGTTTCCGGGTTCATGGTGGACTCCCACAACTGCTCGGGGTTCATTTCTCCAAGGCCCTTGTATCGCTGCAGGTAATTGCCCCGCATGGCCTCGGCGGCAAGCCAATGCAGCGCCTCGGCAAAGCTGTTGATGTTCTGCCTGCGCTCCCCCCGCTGAATCCAGGCCCGGGGCTCGATGAGCCCATCGAGCGTCAGTCCAAGCGCCGACATCATCTTGTATTCGCCGGAATGAAAGAAATCCGCGCTGAACGGGAAGGATTTGTGCAGTCCGTGGCGCTCCAGCAAAAACACCGGCAGAAATTGATGGCGCTCGCTGTCCTCTTCCACGGCATAGCTGTAATCGACCCGGTATTGCGGGTTCTGCTGGTACAGCCGCGCCACGGCCTTGCCGGTCCAGGCCTCGACTTTTTCCCGGGAACGCAGTTCGGCCTCGGGCAGGGGCTCGGTGTACACCAGAGCTTCAAGCACTTCCCTGGGGTACAGCCGGCTCAGCCGGTCGATAACGGCGTAGACCTCGCGGTACTGGTTCACCAGGGATTCGAGCGCCTCGCCGCTGATACCCGGCGCATCGGCATTGACATGAAGGCTGGCGCCCCGCAGGGCAATGGAGGTTTCGTAGTCTTCGAGTTCGCTATCATCCTTGAGATATTGTTCCTGCTTGCCTTTCTTCAGCTTATACAGCGGCGGCTGGGCGATGTACAGATTGCCCCGCTCGATCAACTCCGCCATGTGCCGGAAAAAGAAGGTGAGCAGCAGGGTGCGGATATGGGAGCCGTCCACATCGGCGTCGGTCATGATGATGATGCGGTGGTAGCGTAGCGTGTCCGGCGAGAACTCATCCTTGCCGATGCCGCAGCCGAGCGCCTTGATCAGGGTGCCGATTTCATTGGAGCTCAGCATGCGGTCGAAACGGGCTTTCTCCACATTGAGAATCTTGCCTTTCAGTGGCAATACCGCCTGGTTGTGGCGGTTTCTGGCCTGTTTGGCGGAACCGCCGGCGGAATCACCCTCCACCAGATAGATTTCCGACAGCGCCGGGTCCTTCTCCTGGCAGTCCGCGAGCTTGCCGGGCAGGCCCGCCACATCAAGGGCGCCCTTGCGCCGGGTCATTTCCCTGGCCTTGCGGGCGGCTTCCCGGGCCCGGGCGGCATCGATCATCTTGCCGGCGATCAATTTGGCATCCTTGGGATTTTCCAGCAGATAATCGTTCAGATGCGAGGCCATCTGCTGTTCCACCACGCTTTTCACTTCGGAGGAGACAAGCTTGTCCTTGGTCTGGGAAGAAAACTTCGGGTCGGGCACTTTTACCGAAATCACCGCGGTCAACCCTTCCCGGACATCATCGCCGGAAACCTGGGAGTCCTTGCCCTTGGCGCCATTGAGTTCCTTGTCGATATAGGACTTGAGCACCCTGGTGAGCGCGGAGCGAAAACCGGCGAGATGGGTGCCCCCGTCCCGCTGGTGTATGTTGTTGGTATAAGGAAAAATGGCCTCCTGGTAGGAATCGTTCCACTGCATGGCCACCTCGACGGAAATGCCTTCCTCCACCTCTTTGGCATTGAAATAGACCATCTTGTTGACCGTGGTCTTGTGTTTGTTGAGGTAATCGACGAAAGCCTGCAAGCCGCCTTCGTAGTAAAAGGTTTCCTCCTTGCCGGTGCGCTCGTCGTTGAGGCAGACCGAGACGCCCGCGTTGAGAAATGCAAGCTCGCGCAGCTTCTGGGCGAGAATGTCGTACTGGAATTCGATATTGCTGAAGGTTTCCTCGGATGGCTCGAAATGGCATTCGGTGCCGGTGACGCCGGTTTCTCCCACCACGGCGAGCGGCGCCTGGGGCACGCCATGCTGGTAATACTGCTCCCAGACCTTGCCTTCGCGGCGGATCGTCAGCTTGAGTTCCCGGGAAAGCGCATTGACCACGGATACGCCCACGCCGTGCAGGCCGCCGGAAACCTTGTAGCTGTTGTCGTCGAATTTGCCGCCGGCGTGAAGCACCGTCATGATCACTTCCGCCGCCGACACGCCTTCCTTGTGCATCTCGGTGGGAATTCCCCTGCCGTTGTCGGTTACAGTGACGGATTCTCCGATGTGGACCGTGACCCTGATTTCCGAACAGTATCCGGCAAGGGCCTCATCGATAGAATTGTCCACCAGTTCGAAGACCATGTGATGCAGGCCGGTTCCGTCATCGGTGTCGCCGATGTACATTCCCGGCCTTTTTCGGACCGCATCGAGACCTTTCAGCACCTTGATGCTGTCCGAGTTGTAGTCGCTGGCAGAGCCATTCTCCATGGGTATCTCCGTTGCAGAAAACGCCCGGGGGCGCTCCCTGTTTCTTCCAGTAAAATCAAGCCTTTATTGTACCATGTTCCACATGGAACAGGTTTCCCGGCACCGGGTCCGGGTCTGAAAGGCTGGCGCCAAGGGCTTCCAGGTGGACGCAGGTGACGAACAACTGGGCGCCAAGTGAGTGCAACAAATCAAAAACCCCCTTGCGGTTCCCTTCGTCCAGTTCGGCGGCGAGATCGTCTATCAGGTAAATCGGCCGCTGTTCCCGGGTCTCGAAGAAAAGCTCTCCCTGGGCCACTTTTAGCGCGGAAACCACCAGCTTTTGCTGTCCCCGGGAAAGCACATCCACCGCCCGGTGGTAACCCGACTTGACGAGCAGGTCGGCCCGGTGCGGCCCGTGGCGGGTGGAACCCTGGGCCAGGTCGCTTTCCCGGTTTTCCCGCAACAAACCAGCAAGATCATGCTCGCGATTCCAGCCGGCGTGGAATTGCAGCGCCACCGCGTCTCCCAGCTCCTTGTCCAAAATGTGCAAGGCCTGACTGAAAGCAGTCAACAGACGCTGGCAATACGCCTCTCTTGAGGCGGTTATCTGCAGCGCGCTGGCAGCCAGTTCTTCCTCCCAGGCGAACAATTGGTCTGTATCGGGTTTCCCCGGCCGTTTGAGCAGAGAGTTACGATGCATGAGCGCCTTGTGCGCCCGCCGCCAGGCAGGAAGAAATGCATGTTCCACGTGGAACACTCCCCAATCGATGAATCTGCGGCGCAGCTTCGGCCCATCGGTGAGCAGGGAAAAGGAAGTGGTGTCGAGCAATTGCACCGGCATTACCCTGGCGATGCTTTCCCAGCCACGAACCGCTTTTCCATTGAGTTTGATCTGTTGCTCGCCCTTGCGGGACTTCCGCAAACCCGCGCTTGCGCCACTGGCAAGTTCCCCGAAAAGAACGGTTTCCGGTTTGTCTGACTGAATGAGCGGCTTGAAATTGCTGGACCGGAAAGACCTGCCAAGCGCCAGATAATGGATGGCTTCGAGCAGGCTGGTTTTCCCGGATGCATTGGCCCCCACGATTACATTCAATTTCGGGTCCGGCGAAATCGCACAATGGCTGATGTTGCGAAACGAATGGATTTCCAGCCGGGCCAGCCCACCCATAAGCAGCCGCCAACCCTACAAGCGGGAAGGGCTGACGACGAAAGACGCGCCATAATTTTCCACCGGCTCGATGAGTACGGCGCTATTGGCGTCGGATAATTCCATTTTCACCTTGTCGGAGTTGACGGCGGCAAAAACGTCGACCAAATAGCCGACATTGAAGCCGATTTCGATAGGATCTCCCTCGTATTCCACAGAAACCGATTCTTCGGAAAATTCCTGCTCCGGGTTCCTCGCCACCACCTTGAATTCGCCGTTGCCAAGCTGAAAACTGGCAATCTGGTACTTTTCGCTGAACAGAATGGAGGCTCGCTGGCAGGCGTGACGCAATTCGGCGCAGTTGCCCACAAAGGAATTGCCGCCATTGCGGGGAATGACCCGCTCGTAATCGGCATAGCGGCTGTTGACCAATTGGGAAACGAGCGTGCAATCCGACATCTGGGCGCGGAAATGGTTGGCGCCGCCGGAAAGCGTCACCGGTTCGTCCCCTTCCTGCAGCAGCCGGGCCAACTCGAGCGCGCTTCTTCGCGGCAGGATCATGCGCTGCCTTTCCTTGGCATTGCTTGGGGTCTTCAGAGTATGCAGCGCCAGCCGGTGACCATCGGTGGCAACGGCGCGCAGGCTTTCCTCATCCACCTCGAGCAACATGCCATTGAGATAGGGACGGAAGTCCTTGGCGGCCATGGCAAAGCTCGTGCTTGCCAGCAGACCGGCAAGTTCGCCCTGGTTGACGGTGAGGGCGATGGCGTCGATTTCACTTTCGAGCTTCGGGAAATCCTCGGCGGGCAGGGTGGCGAGGGTGAAGCTGCTGCGACCGGATTTTACCTGAAGCCGGGGGCCATCCATCGCCAGCAAAATTTCGGCATCTTCGGGCAACGCACGACAAATGTCCGACAGCTTGCGGGCAGGCGCCGTGATCTTGCCTTCCGCGGCAGCATTGGAAACCGTTACCCCGGCTGAAAGCTCCAACTCCTGATTGCTGCTCGTCAGGGTAAGCTGGTCGCCTTTCAGTTCAAGCAGCAGATTGGACAATACTGGCAGCGTACCGCGTCGCTCGACGATTCCGCTGACGAGTTGCAGCGGCCTGAGCAGCGCATCCCGCGAGATCTGGAATTGCATGATGTGTTTTCCCCGGGTTCAGTTGGTTAGCGCCCGCAGCAGATTATTATAATCATCTTCCATGCTTTTTGAGTTGCGCCGCAATTCCGAAACCCGCTGGCAGGCGTGCACCACGGTGGAATGATCCTTGCCGCCGAATGCTTCGCCGATTTCCGGCAGGCTGTGGCTGGTCAACTCCCGGGCCAGGGTCATGGCCACCTGGCGCGGCCGGGCGATGGAGCGATTCCGCCTTCGTGACAACATGTCGCGCATATTGATCTTGTAGTACTGAGATACCGTACGCTGGATATTGTCGATGCTGATGAGCTTGTCCTGCTGGGCAAACAGATCCCACAACGCCTCCTTCACCAGGGCGGTATCCACTTCACGCCCCTTGAATTGGGCGCAGGCATTGACTTTCTTGATGGCGCCTTCGAGTTCGCGACCGCTGCTGCAAACCTTCTGGGCGATGAAAACCGCAGCGTCCTGGGGCAGCTTCAGACCGATCTCTCCCGCCTTGCTCATGAGAATTGCGACCCGGGTTTCGAGTTCCGGCGGCTCCACCGCAACGGAAAGCCCCCAGCCAAAGCGGGATTTCAGCCTCGGTTCGATTCCCTCAATGGCTTTGTAGTAGCGGTCGCAGGTCAGCACGATTTGCTGCCCCCCATCTAGCAGGGTATTGAAAGTATGGAAGAATTCTTCCTGGGAGCGCTCCTTGCGCGCGAGAAAATGCACATCGTCAAGCAACAGCGCATCCACCGAACGGTAGTAGCGCTTGAATTCATCCATGGCATTGAAGCGCAACGCCTGGATCATGGTGTTCACAAAACTCTCGCAATCGACGAACTTGACCACGGCATCGGGATTGCGGGCGAGAATATGATTGCCCACGGCGTGCATCAGGTGGGTCTTGCCAAGACCGACGCCGCCATAGATGAACAGGGGGTTGTAGGTTCGCCCGGGGTTTTCCGCCACTTGCATGGCGGCAGCCTGGGCAAACTGATTGGACTTGCCCACCACGAAGTTGGAAAAAGTGCAGTAGCTGTTGACCTCGCCTTCAAGTCGCAGCTTGCGCCCGGCAAGGCTATTGTCCGCCGCCGCCCCGGATGGATGTTGCCCGACTTCCTTGTGGAAATCGTATGGCCGCAACCAGGAAGCCGGCGCGCCGCCATTGCCTGCATGGGGTTTCTGCCGCGGCTTCGGTTCCGCTTGCCGCCGCGGCTGCCCGCCGCCATTCGGGTCATCCCCGAAGGCGGCGGTTTTCTGGGCTGACTCAACTTCCAGCGCTACGTCTTCCAGGCCGGGTTCGATTTCCAGCATGAGTTCCCGAATCCGTTTCATGAATCTCGAACTGACCCAGTCGAGAATGAATCGGTTGGGGGCCTTGACCCAGAGCAGCTTGCCGTCGGGTCCAAGTTCGGCGCTAAGCGGCCGAATCCAGGTATTGAACTGTCCTTGCGAAATCTCTCCCTGCAGCGCTTGCACGCATTTTTGCCAATTTGAGCTTGTCACGGGATGGGTTCTGCAGTGTGGTTGCCGGGTAGTTTTCCGGCATGATAGCGGCAAGACTGCGGCCTTTCCAAATCGCGCAAGAGTTGCTCTCCAGTAGCCGAAAGAAAGTATTTTTCCATGGATTCAGCGTGTTAGAAAAGCAATCTGGCAAGTCATGCAAAGAAACCGCCGTAAAAAAATTTTCCACAGGCTGGGCCCGCCGCTGAATTAGCTGTGGATAAGTTGTTGCCAAGCGGGAATTGCGCGGGTCCACAAGCGCTGCCACTGAGAGAAACTCCGCCGCTGCGCCCGGAACCAAGGGTGGAGCTGGAAATTGCACGCCGGCGGCAAAAGCTCTAGAATCCGTGCCCCGGCTTCCGGCGAACCGGAGCCTGCCGCAGCGAATCGGATCGTGTCATGAAGAGAACATTTCAGCCCAGCAGGATCAAGCGCGCCAGAAGTCACGGCTTCCGGGCCCGGATGGCGACCCGCGGCGGGCGCCAGGTGCTTGCCCGGCGGCGCGCCAAGGGCCGGCGCCGCCTGTCGGCCTGATTCACCGGGACGCGGCGAGCCCGGCCCGGCGGTCGTGCATTCCGGCGGCGCCGACTTCCAGGCTTCAAGCATGGCCGCATCCGGCTTCCCCCGCTCCGCGCGGTTGCTTCAGGCAGGCGAATTCCGGGCTGTCTTTTCCGCCGCCCGATTCAAGGTATCCTGCCGAAGTTTTCTTGTGCTGGCCTTGCCGGCGGATCATGGCGGGGCGAGACTCGGGCTGGTGGTATCGAAGAAAAACGTGCCCGCGGCGGTGCAGCGCAATCGCGTGAAGCGGCTGGTCAGGGAACATTTTCGCCACAGGCGGGCCCGGCTTTCCGGGGTTGATCTGGTGGTGCTGGCGCGAAAGGACGTTCACAAACTCGGCAATGCGGCGATTCAGCAAAAGCTGGAATCATTGTGGCAGGATCTGCTGGCAAAAATGCGCCGCCACGCTGACAAACAGGAGCCGCAAAAATCGTGATCGCACGCATTCTCATCAAACTGATCGAAATCTATCAGTTCCTGTTCAGCCGACTGCTTTTCACCCAGTGCCGCTTTTATCCGAGCTGCTCACAATACACAAAGGAAGCGATTGACCACCATGGCCCGGCCCGGGGCGTCTGGCTCGGCCTGAAGCGCATCTCCCGCTGCCACCCCTGGCACGAAGGCGGCTGCGACCCGGTGCCCGGCACCAAGCCCTGCGAACAAAGGGCGGCCTGAAATGAAATACACCCGCTTCTTCCTGTACACCTCACTCGCCGTCATTACCTATCTGATGCTGCTGGCCTGGCAGGAGGATTATCCGCCGGAAGTGGATGATGGGGCTGGCCTTGCGCCGGCAACCGCGCCGGCGCTGGACGCTGCCCTGCCCGACGGCGGAATTGCCGGCGCCGCGCCGGACCTGCCCGCCGAACCGCCAGGCCAGACAGGGGCCGCGGCCCCGCCGCAAACCGCAATGCCGACGGCAGAGTCGGGCAGAACCGGTTTGATTCAGGTCACCACCGATACCCTGGAGTTGCGGATTGATCCCCTCGGGGGCGACATTGTTCATCTGGCGCTGCCACAATTCCTGCGCGATATCGACATTCTGGACGAAGCTTTCGTCCTGCTGGAATCGCGCCCCGGGCGCGAATTCATCGCCACCAGCGGTCTGGTGGGCAATGATGGCATCGACAGCGGAAGCCGTGCCGCCTACCGCGCCGACACCGCCGCCTATGAACTCGCGGAAGGCGAGCACAGCCTGACTGTCGACCTGCGGCTGCGCACCGAAACCGGCGTCAACGTCATCAAGCGCTTTGCTTTCACCCGGGGCAGCTACCTCATCGACATATCCTTTCTGGTGGAAAACGCCTCCGACCGGAACTGGCGCGCCATCCCCTTCGGCCAATTGCGGCGGCATGATTTCCCCGACCCGAGCGCAGGCAGCCGTTTTACCCGCAGCTATCTGGGCTATGTGATCACCAGCGACGACGACCCATACCGGGAATACGATTTCGACGATATCGCCGACTCCAGCCTCGTGCTTGAGCGGAACGGCGGCTGGGTGGGCCTGAGCCAGCATTACTTTCTTTCCGCCTGGGTCCTCGACGATGCCATGGCCAACCGCTATACCCTGCGCCGCAGCGCCGCCGGCCAGTTCATCGGCGAGTTCACCAGCGCTCCACTCGATGTTGCTCCCGGTGCAACGGGATCCACCGCCATGCAACTGTACGCCGGACCCAAGGATCAGTACGCGCTGGCGGAAATCTCTCCCAATCTCGACCTCACCGTGGACTACAGCTTCCTCTGGTTCCTCGCCGCGCCAATCTACTGGCTGCTGACCCGAATCGACTCATTTGCGGGAAACTACGGCGTTTCCATTATCCTGCTGACCCTGGTGGTCAAGCTGATCTTCTACAAGCTCTCGGAAACCCAGTACCGCTCCATGGCGGGCATGCGGCGGCTGATGCCCAGAATGCAGCAGTTGCGGGAGCGCTACGGCGATGACCGGATGAAACTGCAGCAGGCCACCATGGATCTGTACAAGAAAGAAAAAATCAATCCCTTCGGCGGTTGCCTGCCACTGCTGGTGCAGATGCCGGTTTTCATCGCCCTGTACTGGGTATTGATGCAAAGCGTCGAGTTGCGTCACGCGCCCTTCCTGCTCTGGCTCAACGATCTTTCCGTGCGCGATCCGTATTTCGTGCTGCCCCTGCTGATGGGGGTCACCATGTATCTGCAGACCCGCATGAGCCCCGCGCCGGCGGACCCCATGCAGGCTCAGATCATGCGCCTGATGCCGATCATGATGACCGTGCTGTTCCTCTGGTTTCCCTCGGGGCTTGTGCTGTACTGGCTGACCAACGGCCTGCTGAGCATCCTCCAGCAGTGGTATATCACCCGCAAGATCGACGCCGAATACGCGGCCTCCACCTCCCGCTGAATGGACGAGCAGACCATCTGCGCCATAGCCACCGCCCCCGGGCGCGGCAGTATCGGGATTCTGCGCATCTCGGGCCAATCCCTGGCCGAACTGGCGCGCAGCCTGATCGGCTTTAGGCCCAAGCCCCGGCAGGCGCATTTCTGTGATTTCCTGGATGCAGGCGGCACAGCGCTCGACCGGGGCATCGCGCTGTTTTTCCCGGCGCCGGATTCCTTTACCGGCGAAGACGTGCTGGAATTGCAGGGGCATGGCGGGCGGGTTGTGCTCGAATCCCTGCGCGAGCGGGCGCTGGCCCTTGGCGTCCGGCAGGCGCGGCCCGGGGAATTTTCCGAGCGCGCTTTTCTCAATGGCAAGCTCGATCTGGTCCAGGCCGAAGCCATCGCCGACCTGATCGATGCCGATACCCGCCAAGCGGCGCGCTCGGCGGTGCGAACCCTCACCGGAGAATTCTCCCGCCATGTTCACAGCCTCGCGGCAACGCTCACCGGCGCCCGCGTCATGCTGGAAAGCGCAATCGATTTTTCCGACAGCGATATCGAGGTGCTTGATCCGGCGGAAGCGCGCCAGACGCTTGAGGGCATTCTGTCAAGCCTGGAGCGGCTTCGCGCCCGAAGCCGGCAAGGCGAATTGCTCAATGAAGGCGTCACCGTCGTGCTTGCCGGTTTGCCCAATGCCGGCAAATCCAGCCTGATGAACGCGCTTTCCGGTGAGCAAACCGCCATTGTGACGCCGATTCCCGGCACCACCCGGGATCTGCTTTCCCGGCGCATCGAACTCAATGGCCTGCCATTACAGCTTGTTGATACCGCAGGCCTGCGGGAAAGCGGCGACGCCATCGAGCGGGAAGGCGTAAGGCGCGCCCGGGTCGCCATGGCCAGCGCCGACCTGATCCTGCTGCTGCTCGACGCATCGCGATTTCCCGATTGCTCCGGAGAATTGAACCCGGGGGAAATCCGGATTGCCCTGAACCCCATCGCCGACTACCTCACAAACGAGGACGACAGGAAGAATTTGCTCGGACGCCTGTGCATCATTCGCAACAAGATCGATTTGCTGGAGCTGCCGCCTGCCCTGGGCCAGATCCGGGTCGAGGGTATTGCGTTGCCACTCGTTCAGCTCAGCGCCAAAACCGGCGCCGGACTCGACCTGCTCTGTAAACATCTGCAGGACTTTGTGGCCTACGAAGGTGGGGAAGACGCTTTCGTCGCCCGGGCGCGGCACCTCGAAGCCCTCGATGAAGTACGGTGTCAGTGCGGGGCGGCGCTTGCCAACCTCAGCCGCGGGGCGCCGCTCGAATTGCTCGCCGAAGACCTGCGCCTCGCCCAGGCCGCGCTGGGCCGGATTACCGGTGAAGTCACTACGGACGACCTGCTCGGCGAAATCTTCAGCCGCTTCTGTATCGGAAAGTAGGCCGCCCCGGTGATCTGCGCCAAAACCTGCCCGCTACCTGTGGGTAAGGCGCACCGGGGAAGGGAACAAGCGAGGGATGAAATGGGGACAAAATCGCCGGGGTTGCCCTGTCCCCGGAATATCCCTGGCTCGCACCGGGAACCCCCCGCATTGCAAACGGGGTTTTCCCGCAGGCAAGCCTTTGAGCCAACAAAGAAAAGTACGGTTCCCAACAGCTTCCCGCAAGCTCTACCAATACTACTACTTGTCTTATAATTCCCTGATACATATCTACTTTATTGTTAACGCGTTATACTTCGCCGCTCCCTGAAATTCGTAGCCCGACATGCACTACGGCAACAGCTTTGACGTGATTGTGGTCGGCGGCGGCCACGCCGGGACCGAGGCTGCGCTGGCTTCGGCCCGGCAGGGCGCCAACACCCTGCTGGTCACCCACAACATCGAAACTATCGGTCAAATGTCTTGCAATCCCGCGGTGGGCGGCATTGGCAAGAGCCATCTCGTGCGGGAAATCGACGCACTCGGCGGCGCCATGGCCCGGGCGGTGGACCGGGCCGGCATTCAGTTCCGGGTATTGAACGCCAGCAAGGGCCCGGCGGTGCGATCCACCCGGGCACAGGCCGACCGCGCCCTGTATCGAGTGGCAATCCGGCGAATCGTGGAGAATCAGCCCCGGCTTTCCCTGCTGCAGCAATCCGTTGACGATCTGCTCATGGAGGGCGTGCGTGCGGTGGGCGTGGTGACCGGGCTCGGCATTGCCATCCGCGCCGGCGCAGTAGTGCTCACCGCGGGCACTTTTCTCGGCGGCAGCATGCATGTGGGCCTCGCCAACGCCTCCGGCGGGCGCGCCGGCGACCCGCCCGCCATTGCCCTGGCCCGCCGTCTGCGGGAGCTGCCGTTCCGGGTGGACCGGCTGAAAACCGGCACGCCACCCCGGCTGGATGCGAAAAGCCTCGATTTCTCCGTGATGCAGGAACAGCGGGGAGATGATCCCGCGCCGGTCATGTCTTTCCTCGGCCGGCGCGAAGAACACCCGCGGCAGATTGCTTGCCACATAGCCGCCACCAATGATGCCTGCCACCAGATCATTCGCGGCGCCCTGGACCGCTCCCCCATGTACACCGGGCTGATCGAAGGCGCCGGGCCACGCTATTGCCCTTCCATTGAAGACAAGGTGACGCGCTTCGCCGACAAGGCATCGCACCAGATTTTCGTCGAGCCGGAAGGGCTGGATGTGGCCGAGATCTACCCCAACGGCATTTCCACCAGCCTCCCCTTCGATGCCCAGCTCGCCATGGTGCGCTGTATCCGGGGTTTTGAAAACGCCCATATCACCCGGCCGGGCTACGCCATCGAGTATGACTTTTTCGACCCCAGGGACCTGCGTTATTCGCTGGAAAGCAGATTCGTTCCCGGCCTGTATCTCGCCGGCCAGATCAATGGCACCACGGGTTATGAAGAGGCCGCCGCCCAGGGTCTGCTGGCGGGGCTTAACGCCGCCCGGGCCGTTGCCGGCCTCGACTACTGGTGTCCCCGGCGCGACCAGGCCTACATCGGCGTGCTGGTGGATGATCTGATCCGCCTTGGTGCCAGCGAACCCTATCGCATGTTTACCAGCCGGGCCGAGTACCGCCTCAGCCTGCGGGAAGACAACGCCGACCAGCGCCTGACCCCCGCCGGCCGGGAAATGAAGCTGGTGAGCGATGAGCGCTGGCGCGTTTTCAACGAAAAACAGGAAATGGTGGAAGCGGAATTGCAAAGGCTGCGCAGTTGCCGGGTGCATCCCTCGAATGAATCCGCGGCAAGGCTGAATACCACGCTGGAGCGGCCGCTCTCCCGGGAGCAAACCCTGGCGGAACTGCTCGCCCGGCCCGAACTGAGCCACGAAAAGCTGATGAAACTGATCCAGCCGGAATGGTTGCCGCCGGATTCGCCGATTGCCCGGCAGGCCGCCGAACAAGTGGAAATCCAACTCAAGTACCAGGGCTATATCGAGCGCCAGCGAGGTGAAATCGAGCAACTGCGGCGGCAGGAAGACACCATCCTGCCGCCGGAACTCGATTATGCCGCCATGCCCGGACTGTCCAATGAACTGCGGCAGAAACTCACCGGGGCAAGGCCGGAAAATCTCGGCCGGGCCGCGCGCATCCCGGGAATGACGCCGGCGGCACTGTCGCTCATTCTGGTGTATCTGAAGAAACAGCAGCCCCCGCGGCGCAAAGCCAGTTGAACCGGGGGGAGGAAGCCAGGGGCCTGCAAGCCAGGCTGCTTGCCGGCGCTACCGGGCTTGGGGCCGATCTCACCACCGCGGACGCCCGCCTGCTGCTGGATTACCTGCGCCTGCTCGACCGGTGGAATGCCCGGTTCAATCTGACAGGAGACTCCGGCCCCGGCAAGATGCTTGACCGGCATGTGCTTGACAGTCTTTCCATCGCAGCCTGGATAGCAGGTGAAACCGTGGTGGACGCCGGCAGCGGCGCCGGCCTGCCCGGTATTCCCCTGGCGGTGCTGTTTCCGCAAAAGCGCTTTGTGCTCATCGACAGCAATGGCAAGAAGACCCGCTTCCTGTTCCAGGCGAAACTCGATCTCGGCCTTGCCAATATCGATATCGTCCATGAAAGAATCGAAAATTTCCCCGGCCCGGCGGATACCGTGGTTTGCAGAGCGCTGGCGGGTCTCGGCAAAAGCGTGGAGAAGACACAGCATTTGTTGGCAGACGGGGCTATTCTTGTTTCCATGCGGGGGCGCCATCCCGGCGGGGAACTTGCGCGCCTGCCGGACAACTGCAAAGTGGCCTTCGTGGAGCGGCTTCAGGTGCCTGGCGCCGCAAGCCGCCACGTTGTGGGAATCCGCCATGGCGGCGATTGATTGAAACTTCCGGAACAGCCAGCAATGGGCGCCATACTCGCGATCAGCAACCAGAAAGGTGGAGTGGGAAAAACCACCACCGCGGTAAACCTTGCCGCGGCCCTGTACGCCACCCGCAATTCGGTGCTGCTGTTGGATATGGACCCCCAGGGCAACGCCACCATGGGCTGCGGCGTGGTGAAGACCGAGCTGGAAAACTCGGTCTGCGAATGGCTCATGGGAGATGCCGGCGTTGAACAGGTGCTGCGCAAATCCGTGGACGCCGGATTCGACCTGTTGCCCGCCAACAGCGATCTGGTGGCGGCGGAAGTCTGGTTGATGGAAAAACGGCATGAGGACGGCAGGCTGCGGGAATTGTTGGCGCAGTTCGCGGAAAATTACAACTTTGTCCTCATCGACTGTCCGCCGGCACTGAACATTCTCACCATCAACGCGCTGACCGCGGCCACCGGTCTGGTGATACCCGTACAGTGCGAGTACTATGCCCTGGAAGGTCTGTCGGCGCTGCTGGAAACCATGGAGGCGATCCGGGCGCGGTCGAATCCGGCGCTGAAAATCGAAGGCATCGTGCGCACCATGTACGACCGCCGCAATCGATTGACCATGGAAGTCAATTCGCAGTTGCACAAATTCTTCGGCAATGCGGTGTACCAGACCGTGGTGCCGCGCAATATCCGGCTGGCGGAGGCGCCGGGTTTCGGCCAATCCGTGCTCAGCTATGATCGCCGCTCCCGTGGCGCGATGGCCTATCTGGCGCTGGCGGGAGAATTGCAGCGCCGCCGGGATGCGCCGGCGGCGCCGCAAACAGGCGGACCCGGGGAAAGCGGGATTATGGAGCAGGAAAACAAATGACTACAAGAAAACTGGGCCGGGGCCTCGATGCCCTGCTGGGCAATCGAGACCCCGGATCGGTCTCGGCGCTGATGACTCAACAACCCCCGTCCCAGGCCCCGGACGGCAGCCTGCGAGACATCCCCGTGGACCTGATCCAGCCCGGAGAATTCCAGCCCCGGCGTGACATGAAAGCCCAGTCGCTTGAAGAACTCGCCCAGTCCATTGCCGAGCAGGGGGTCATGCAGCCCGTGGTGGTGCGCGAGCTTGGCAATGGCCGTTTTGAACTGATCGCCGGCGAGCGCCGCTGGCGCGCCTGCCAGCTCAGCAAACGGCATTCGATACCCGCCATCGTCAAGAAGGCGGCGGATCGCGACGCCATCAGCATGGCCCTGATCGAGAATATCCAGCGGGAAGACCTGAGCCCCATGGAACTGGCCAATGCCCTGCAGCGGCTGCAGCGGGAATTCGGCATGACCCAGCAGCAAGTGGCCGAAGCCGTGGGCAAATCAAGGGAATCGGTAGCCAACCTGCTGCGCCTGCTCGGCCTCGAAGCCGAAGTGCGGCAACTGCTCGAAGGCCGCAAGATCGAAATGGGCCATGCCCGGGCCCTGCTCGGCGCCGCCGGAGCGGAACAGGCCCGCCTCGCCCGGGAAGTCGTCAGCAAAGGCCTCAATGTGCGCCAGACCGAAGAACTCGTCCGCCGCCAGCCCGTAGACTCCGGCAGAGACAGGAAGCCAGGCGAAAACAGGGACCCCGACCTGCTGCGCCTCGAAGAGAACCTCAGTCAACGCCTCGGCGCCCGCGTAGCCATCCGGCACACCGCCAAGGGCAAGGGCAAACTCATCATCAACTACAACAACCCCGCCGAACTCGAAGGCATCCTCGCCCATATCAACGAGGAGCCTGCGCCGCGGGAATTCGCGAAAGAGAAAATTCGCTATCGCCGCGCCCCTGGCTGATCGATCAAGGCGAATATCGGCCCGTTCCTTGCCGGATTCATGCCTCCGTTTTCCTTGACATCCAGACGATGAATGGCCAGAATTCGCCGCCTTTCCTGGCGTACTATCTCGCTTGCTGGCTATGTAGCTCAGTTGGTCAGAGCACAGCACTCATAATGCTGGGGTCGCTGGTTCAAATCCAGCCATAGCCACCATTACCCCGCCTTTCGCCCAACCGTGGCGATCAGGCTTCCGTTGCAATCTTCTCGGCGGCCAGGGCTTCCCGCACCTCATCGAGGTTGCGCACCAGATCGGTGTTCTTGTCCAGCACCTTGATCATCATGGTGGAGAGTTCGGCCCTGGGAACTTCCAGAAAGTCCTGCACCCTGGCGAGCGCGGCGGACTGGGATTGGCACAGCTCTTCGTAAGTCAGGTCGATGCTGCGGTGGTTGCGGTACAACTCCCTCGCCGCTTCGTGGCGCCGCCGGTCTTCGCGCACATAGGCGAGCAAGTCAGCGATATCGACTTGGAAGGGGCGCGGTTTCGGGCGCTGGCGGCTGAATCGAATCGAGAACACGCCGGTTTGCTTCGTCGCCTGGAGAGAAATGTACTGGTCAAGAATGTTGGCCCTTCTCAGGTGCAGTACTCTGATGTCCTTGTCGGCGACAATGAGATCGCGAAACACCCGATACTCGGGCAGCAGCAACTCTTCGAGCTTGAACTTGAACCCGACGCACTGGTTTCCGGCGGGATTGAAACCGACGTCATAGAGAAAGGCCTCGGGCCTTTGTTCGTGGTAGCTTTGCAGCCAGTCGTCAATGGCAGTTCCCTGCTTGCGCAAGGCATGGTAGGGACCTGCGGATTCACGGGGCGCGGCGAGTATCTCGCCATGGCAAAGCACCCGCGGATGCGAGTCGAGCAGCGTACTGAGCATGGAACTGCCGCAGCGGGCGGTATTGCTGATAATGAACTTGTCGTTGCGCTTGCCGGCGAGTGGCAAGCCGGCTCGTGCCGGCTGTTGCGGTTCCTTCCCATCTGCGCGGGTCCCTTGAGGTTCCGCTTTTGTGGCATCGACTTGGCTTGCCGGGCTTTCCAGCCGCGGCGCGTGTTTGCCCAGCCAATCGAGAATCCGGGCAACGGCTTCCTTGACCGAAAGCTCGCCGGTATCGACCCGCACTTCAGGCTCCAGCGGCGCCTCATAGGGTGAATCGATGCCGGTGAAATCGGGAATCTCGCCCCGTCTGGCCATGGCGTACAGGCCTTTCGGGTCCCGCGCTTCACAAACGTCGAGTGGCGCATCGACGAAAATCTCGATGAATTCCCTTTTGGCAAAGAGAGCCCGGGCCGCGTCCCGTTGTGAGCGCAGGGGGGAGATCAGGGCGACAATGACGATCAGGCCGGCGTCCACCATGAGCTTGGCGGTCTCCGCCGCGCGCCGCACATTCTCCATCCGGTCTTCGAGACTGAAGCCGAGATTGCTGTTCAATCCGTGCCTGAGATTGTCGCCATCGAGCAGGTAGGTATGCTTGCCGAAACTCTGGATTTCCTGCTCCAGCCGGTCGGCGATAGTGGATTTGCCAGCCCCGGAAAGCCCGGTCAGCCAGAGAATCATCGGCCACTGGTCAAGATTGCGCGCCCGCTCGGCCTTGCCGACCCTGGTCTGCTGCCAAGAGACATTGGCGCTTGAGGTCTGCCCGCCCGGCTCGTGATCAATCATGCTGTTTCGCCGCCCATACCGCGAGCGGACTCTACCATAATTCGCCCCGCAAACTGGCGCGGGGGTGGGGAGACCAGATCGCGATTGACGGGTCAGGAGCCGCTGGACGGAAAGGAGAATTGCGGGCCGGCGGAGTCGCCCGGCTTGCGGGGGAGCCAGCGCTGGGTCATGGTTTTGCGGCGGGTGTAGAAGCGAATCGCATCGGGGCCGTGGACATACAGGTCGCCGAACAGCGAGCGCTTCCAGCCGCCGAAACTCTGGCTCGCCACGGGAACCGGCAAGGCCACATTGATGCCCACCATGCCGATTTGCGCTTCGTTGGAGAAGCGCCGGGCGGCTTCGCCGTCCCGGGTGAACAGGGCGGCGCCGTTGCCGTACTTGTGGGAATTGACGAGTTCGATCGCCCCGGCAAGACTGTCCACCCGCAGCAGGCACAAGACCGGACCAAAGATTTCGTCCTGGTAAATCGCCATCTGCGGCTTTACCCGGTCGAACAGGCAGGCGCCGATGAAGAAGCCGTTTTCGTATCCCGGCACTATCAGGCCGCGCCCGTCCACCGTGAGTTCGGCGCCCTGGCCGATTCCCTGCTCGATGTAGCCAAGCACCCTTTCGAGACTTTCCCGGGACACCAGCGGCCCCATGTCATTCTGATTGTCGCCGCCGGGGCCCACCCGCAGGGCGGCGATCCGCTGCCGCAGCAAGCCCGCCAGTTGGTCCCCGGTTTCCTCGCCGACGCACACCGCCACCGAAATCGCCATGCAACGCTGGCCACAGGAACCATAGGCGGCGCCCATGAGGGCATCGGCGCTTGCGGCGAGATCGGCATCGGGCAGGATGACGGCATGATTCTTGGCCCCGCCAAGCGCCTGAACGCGCTTGCCAGCAGCGGTGGCTCGGCGGTAAATCGATTCCGCCACCGGGGTCGAGCCCACAAAACTCGCCGCCTGCACGCGGTCGTTGTCGAGCAGGGCTTCCACAGCTTCCCGGCCACCATTGACCACATTGAACACGCCATCGGGCAATCCAGCCTGCCGCAGCAGCCTTGCGATATATAGCGAGGCGCCCGGGTCGCGCTCGGAAGGCTTGAGCACAAAGGTGTTGCCGCAGCAGATCGCCAGCGGATACATCCACATGGGCACCATGACGGGAAAATTGAATGGCGTAATGCCGGCGACCACGCCGAGCGGCTGCAATTCCGACCAACTGTCAATGCCCGGGCCCGCGTCCCGCGAGTGTTCGCCCTTGAGCAATTCGGCGATTCCGCAGGCGTATTCCACGACTTCGATGCCGCGTTGCAGTTCTCCCCGGGCGTCGTTCAGCACCTTGCCATGCTCGCTGGTGACGATCCGGCAAATTTCGTCGGCGTGCCGTTCAAGCAACTCGCGGAAGCGGAACATGATA
>JAJDSZ010000011.1 GCA_022827425.1 Pseudomonadales bacterium
GCCTCTTCGAAGCTCCCAACTCCGAGTTCGCGATTCCGCTTCACCGGCATGTCGCGGAGTTTTTAGGTGCGCGCTACTTGGCTGAGTTAGTCGAAAATGGGCTACCCGTAAATCGAATTCTGGCGTTGATGACAGGGTACGGCGGAATGGTTGTGACGGAATTACGCGGCGTTTGCGCATGGCTCGCAACGCTATGCAGGACCAGCCGTGAGGAGATAATAACCCGAGACCCCATCGGAACCGTTTTGTATGGCGACGTTGCGGGATTTCCGCCCCGTGACAAAGAACGGATTATCAGAGAACTTAAGAAAGTTTCTGAAAAGGACCACTGGTTTTTGGGCACTATCGAACTCGACTCGCGGCTTGGCGACGTGGTATCCCCTGAGTTGACGAACGAAATACTTGCGATACTTGAAGATTCGGCAAGGGACGGAGGGAGACAGTCGCTGACGCTTTTCCTCATTGAGGCACTTTGCCATGTGCATCCGTTGGACGGCATGTCTTATGCATTGATGAAAATAATCCGCGATGGTTCCCGATGGCCGAGTGTAAGGCAAAAAGCGATTGATGCTTATTTGCGACAAATGGAAGATCGGAAGCAAGCGCTTGCGGATCTCAAATCGCTGATGCGGGAAGTGTACTCCAGTCAAGTACCTGATCCCCACGATGAATTGCTCGGCCTCCTGTTGGAAAAAACCTATCCTGACGCATTACCGGGAACCGAAGTTCTGGACTACTTGCGAGCCCCGAAATCCAGCCAGCGCATTGGATACAGCGCATTCTGGACATGGTCACTTCCAGAACGCTCCAGTTGGAGGAAGAAGGCCGGATTACTCGACCGGCTGGCCGAGCAATATACTGCTCTTGAGATGGAAGAACGGCAATCTGGAATGCGAAGTGATATCACAACGGAAGTTCCATTCGTGCTGCTCGATGAAGTGCTGTCGGATTCCTCCGTCACCGTTCAAGTGGAACCGGAGCGTTTGTTCGGCTGGTTGGGTGTGGCCGGGAGGTTGGGCGATTGGGATTTTGGATGGGGAATTTTGCACGACAGAAAGCAGCGTGTTCAGTCTTGGCTGCGCCAGCGTCCCGAGTTGTGGAAGATTCTGTTCAAACTAGGGCTGGAACGGTGTAAACGGACTTGCGGAAAATTCGACGTGGAATTCCAGCAATTGATGTGGATGGAACAAGACCGCAGATTACTAGATGTTAGGCCGCCCGTCGATTTTGCGAGTTGGTGCTTGGAGGAAGCGATCAAATCAGACGATTTGGTTGCGGCGCAATGGCTGGTTCAGAGGGTCGCCGATCAAATTGAAGACGGAAGAATTTCGCGGGAATTGGTTACGTCACGTTTGCAAGGCAACGACTTTCTCCGAAAAGCCTTGCAGAAACGGTTTATAGAGCATGAAAGTTCTCGAACGCGACAAAATGCACGGAAAGAAATGGCCGAAGCAAAGAGTGATTATTCCAGTTGGCGGAACGCGGTGCGGGACAATAGAGCCCAGTTGATCGAAAATCGCGCTCCCACGGGACTGCTGCACAATTTGGCCACGGCTTACTTTGGCGGCTACCGCGGTATGACGGAATACACTCCCCATGAACGGTTGCGTATTTTGTTAGGAGGTGCCGAGGAGTTGGTTGAAACCGCGCTAAGCGGGTTCCGTGCTGCAATATCCAGAGCGGATCTTCCCACGATGGAAAAAGTGATAGCTCTGCGTACGGAAGGATCAATGCACCCGTTGTCGCTGCCATTTCTCGCTGGCTTCAACGAGTGGCATGAATCCAGTGCTCGTGAATCCGAAGCGTCTTTTGTCCCGGATGGAGGCCAGAATCGTTTGGCTGCGGCACTCTATTACAACCTCTCGTTGTGGCCGAATCCTTGGGGGTATGGCGAAACAGAGCGGGATCCCCGATGGCTTGATGCGCTGGTGAGCAACCAGCCGCAGTTGGTCGCAGACATTTTTACTAAGTCCATTTCTCCGAGATTGCGAACAAGCCAAAACTTCTCGGATAAGCTTTATGAACTTGCGCATTCCAGGAAATACAAAGGTATTGCCGAACTGGTGGCAATTCCTTTGTTGAGATCGTTCCCCGTTCGTTGCACGGAGCGTCAATTACCTGGTTTAAGATTTCTGCTGATTGCAGCAGAGCGGCATTGCCCAAAAGAATTGTTTATCGAGATAACTAAAGAGAAACTTAAGCACACTAGCATGAATGTTGCGCAACGAGTCTACTGGCTCGCAGCGGGACTTGTTTCCAGTCCGCAGTGCTTTTCGGGCAGTCTTTGCGAATTTGTCTCCGGAAAAAAACGTCGAGTGGGGCACTTGGGCACATATATCGGCGGGCGTTTCGATCAGCTTCCAGTCCAGCCAGACCAAGCCGATGTAAGTGCTATTGCCACATTGATCCAGTTGCTTGGAGCAGTGTATCCACCAAATTTTTTCAACCCGGAGTTGGATTCCGGAACTGAAGATGATGATAGTGTAGATTGGGGAACGGGCATCTCGTATCGGATTGATGCCTTCAGACATCAACTCATGGAAAACCCCTCCCTTAAGGCTACACAGGAATTAGAAAAATTGGTAAGAAATGAAGATCTTAGCGTCTGGCGCACACGACTGGAACTTGCCATCAGCAAGCAAAAGGAAATCAGACGTGAGGCCGACTTCCAACATGTCGATGTTTCAACAATTCTTGAGGTATTTAAAAATCTTCAACCCGCCAATGCTGCCGATCTGGCAGCATTGACAACTGATCACATTAATATGATCGCGCAGCGGATTAGGGGCGGTAACGAGTCTGGTTGGAAGGAGTACTGGATTCTAGATCACTATGATCGTCCAGTGGAACCAAAAAATGAAAATGCTTGTCGTAGAACTTTTCTAATGAAGCTACAGGATAAATTCGCTCCTCTTAATGTTGATGCAAGACACGAGATCCTCTGCGCGGACGATAAGCGAGCCGATATCGGAGTGTCTTTCCGCAGATTCAACATTCCAATTGAAATCAAGCGAAGTTGTCACCTAAACCTGTGGTCCGCAATCAGAACCCAGTTAATTCCAAGGTACACAAGAGACCCTGACTCTGACGGTCATGGAATTTATCTGGTTTTCTGGTTTGGAAACCACGAGAAATGCCGACCCACTCCAGATGCCGGTCCCCCGCCAAAGAGCGCCGAAGAATTGAAACGCCGATTGGAGGAAAGCCTTACGGATGCTGAGCGGCGGAAAATATCCGTTTGCGTGATAGATGTAGAGGACAGGAAGAACCAAGGGGAATCGGACAGCAACAGCCATGATTAAAAACCACGACCCTCGATTTGGCCACGAGCACGTCAAGGTCCTCTCGCGCAAACCACTGCACGCCGGTTACATCCGCGTCGATGAGTTGATCCTGCGCCACCGCCTTTTCGCCGGCGGCGACAGCGAGCCGTTCCGCCGCGAACTCATCGTCCGCCCCCGCGGCGTCGGCGTGCTGCTGTACGATCCCGAGCGCCGCGAAGCCGTACTCGTGCGCCAGTTTCGCGTCGGCATGATCGACGAACCCCGCAGCCCCTGGATGCTCGAACTGATCGCCGGCATGGTCGACGAAGGCGAAGACCCCCTCCAGGTAGCCTACCGCGAAAGCCACGAGGAATCCGGCATCGAGCCCGTGAGCGTCGTACAAATCTGCGACTACTACAACAGCCCCGGCGTCGGCAACGAACGCATCACCCTGTTCTGCGGCCGCGTCGACGCCAGCGCCGCCGGAGGCATCCACGGCCTCGACGAGGAACACGAAGACATAGAAGTAGTCGTCGTCCCCTACGACGACCTCATCACCGCCGTCGAATCCGGCCAAATCAACAACGCCATGACCATCATCGCCACCCAATGGCTCCAACTCCACCACAACGAACTATCGAGCCTATGGGCATGCACTGACTGAGTCGCCGTCTGGCGGGCGGTTTGCAGCGGGTCTGAGGCATGGATGCCGAACGCGAAGCCTACAGGGACGTATTTACGGCGTCCGCTGCACACCGCCCGCCAGATGGCGACGGATCGAAGCCACCACACCAGCAGCCCTTGTGCGCGTCACTGCTTTAGTGGTTACAATGATTCGCGAGGGTTATGCGAGCAAACTTCGTGGCGAAACGGAAACACAAGGTCAGTCTGGTAGAAGACATCGCCGAGCGCGACGCCAACTACATCCGGCTGTTGCGCCTGTTGCCCGGGCTGCGCGCCTGGCGCGATCTCTCGCGCCGCCCCCTGTCCGAATTCAACGAAGAGCAGGCCGCCGCGGAGTTACAGGGCCATAGCGCTGCCTTTCTGCTTCCCGGCCCCGACGGAGACGATATCACCCTGCGGATTCGCGTCACCGAGACCCATCGTTTCACCACCTGCCTCGAAATCGTGCAACAGCCCGGCGACCCCGATCGCATCGCCAACCCTACCATGCACGTGCGCGTCTACCACGACGTCAATTCCGCCGAAGTGCTTTCCTACCAGGGCCACCGCGGCTTCAAGGGGCGCTACAAACAGCCCAACAAGCACATGTACCAGGTTTTCGAGAAAGCGCAAATCAACCGATTCCTGGGCGAATGGCTCACCCATTGCCTACAATATGGGCGTGTCCGGCTCGGCAGGGAAATCGCGCTGCAAGTTTGAGCCGCTCCACTTCAAGAAACCCAGTCCCCGCGCGATAAATTGAATGTCCCTCGCGCGATTTGCGCCGTTTTTGGATCAGGAGAGAATGGGAACCAGCTATAACGCCGACGCCATCGAAGTTCTGGCCGGCCTGGATCCGGTCAGAAAGCGTCCGGGCATGTATACGGACATCTCGCGGCCCAACCACCTCGTGCAGGAAGTCGTCGACAACAGCGTCGACGAAGCCCTCGCCGGCCATGCCGGAGAAATCAACGTCAGCCTGCATCGCGACGGCTCGGTCGAAGTCAGCGACGACGGCCGCGGCATGCCCGTCGACATCCATCCCGAGGAAGGCGTCAGCGGCGTCGAACTGATTCTCACCCGGCTCCACGCCGGCGCGAAGTTTTCCGACCGCAGTTATCGCTTCTCCGGCGGCCTGCACGGCGTCGGCGTATCCGTCGTCAACGCGCTGTCCAGCGATCTCGAAGTCGAGGTCAAGCGCGGCGGCAAGGTCTACAACATGATCTTTCGCGACGGCGAAAAGACCCAGGATCTCATCGTCACCGGCGAAGTCGGCATGCGCAACACCGGCACGCGCATCCGCTTCGTGCCGAACGGAATCTATTTCGACACCACCCGGGTCTCCATCCCCAGGCTGAAACACGCCTTGCGCGCCAAGGCCGTGCTGTGCCCCGGCCTGAAGGTCAACTTCTTCGACCGCACCACCGCCGACGGAGAGGGAGCGAGCGAGAGCTGGCAATACCGGGACGGCCTGAAGGACTATCTCGGCCAGGCCACCGAGGAATGGGAAACCGTCCCCGACGAGCCCTTCACCGGCTCGGTCCAGGGCAACGACGAAACCGTGGACTGGGCGCTGCAATGGCTGCCGTCCGGGGGAACCCAGGTCAGCGAAAGCTATGTTAACCTGATTCCGACGCCCCTCGGCGGCACCCACGTCAGCGGCCTGCGCACCGGCCTGCTCGACGCCTTGCGCGAGTTCTGCGAATTCCGCAACCTGGTCCCGCGCGGATTGAAGCTCACGCCCGACGACGTGTTCGAGAACCTGAGCTACGTGCTTTCTTCCAAGCTGCTCGATCCGCAATTTTCGGGCCAGACCAAGGAGCGGCTCGCCTCGCGCAAATGCGCGGCGTTCGTCGCCGGCGTCATCAAGGACGCCTTCAGCCTGTGGCTGAACCAGCATACCGCCGAAGCCGAGACCATCGCCGAACTCGTCATCGGCAACGCCCAGCGGCGCTCCAAGGCGAGCAAGAAGGTCGTGCGCAAGAAAATCGGCTCGGGTCCGGCGCTGCCCGGCAAACTCGCCGACTGTTCCACCGAAGACGTGATGCAGGGCGAGCTGTTCCTGGTGGAAGGCGATTCCGCCGGTGGTTCCGCCAAGCAGGCGCGGGACCGGGAATTCCAGGCCATCATGCCCCTGCGCGGCAAGATCCTGAACACCTGGGAAGTCGACTCCGGCGAGATTCTCGCCTCCCAGACGGTGCACGACATCGCCATCGCCCTCGGCGTCGATCCCGGCTCGAAGGACATCGGCGCCCTGCGCTACGGCAAGATCTGCATTCTCGCCGACGCCGACTCCGATGGCCTGCACATCGCGACCCTGCTTTGTGCGCTGTTCCTGAAACACTTCCGGCCGGTGCTCGAAGCCGGCCACGTTTATGTGGCGATGCCGCCGCTGTTCCGTATCGACGCGGGCAAGGAAGTGTATTACGCACTGGACGAGGACGAGAAGAACGGCATTCTCGACAAGCTCGCCGCGGAGAAGAAATCCGCCAGGCCCAACGTGCAACGCTTCAAGGGTCTCGGCGAAATGAACCCCATGCAGTTGCGCGAAACGACCATGGCGCGGGAAACCCGGCGCCTGGTGCAACTGACGCTCGACGACGCGGCGAGCGCCGGTAAGCCGGCCGAATCCGCCGAGGCGGTGATGGACATGCTGCTGGCGAAGAACCGCGCCGCCGATCGCAAGAACTGGCTCGAACACAGCGGTAACGAAGCCGAACTGGTGGACTGAGCCGAAAAACAGACCCGGACCATGAACTCACATATCCAGATCCCGACCGACGAAATCGAAAGCGTCCCGCTGCACACGTATACGCGCCAGGCGTACCTGAACTATTCGATGTACGTCATCAACGACCGCGCCCTGCCCAGCCTCGGCGACGGGCTCAAGCCGGTGCAGCGGCGCATCGTCTACGCCATGTCCGAACTAGGGCTGAAAGCGACTTCGAAGTTCAAGAAATCCGCGCGCACCATCGGCGACGTCATCGGCAAGTTCCATCCCCATGGCGACGGCGCCTGTTACGAAGCCATGGTGCACATGGCCCAGGAATTCAATTACCGCTACCCGCTGGTGGACGGCCAGGGCAATTGGGGCTCCCAGGACGATCCCAAGTCCTTCGCCGCCATGCGCTACACCGAATCCCGGCTGCGCAATTACACCGAGATACTGCTGGCCGAACTCGGCCAGGGCACGGTGGACTGGAAGCCGAATTTCGACGGCACCTTGCAGGAGCCGGAAATCCTGCCGGCGCGGCTGCCGAACGTGTTGCTCAACGGCGGCAGCGGCATCGCCGTGGGCATGGCGACGGATATTCCGCCGCACAATCTGCGCGAAGTCGCTAGAGCCTGCATTCATCTGCTCGACCATCCCGACGCGGACGCGGAACGGCTTTGCGAGTTCATCCAGGGGCCGGATTTCCCGACCGGCGCCGAACTCGTCAATTCGCGCCAGGAAATCCACGAGATCTATCGCAGCGGCCGCGGCGCCCTCAAGGCCCGCGCCTGCTGCCACTTCGAAAGCGGCGAGATCGTCATTACCGCCTTGCCCTTCCAGGTTTCGGGCACGCGCATACTCGAACAGATCGCCGCCCAGATGCAGAAGAAGAAACTGCCCATGGTGGTCGATCTGCGCGACGAATCGGACCACGAGAACCCGACGCGCATCGTCGTCGTGCTCAAGTCGAACCGGGTGGACAAGGAAGGGGTGATGTCGCACCTGTTCGCCACGACGGACCTGGAAAAGCAGTATCGCGTCAATTTCAACGTCATCGGTAACAATCTGCGGCCCCAGGTCAAGGATCTCGCCACGCTGCTGCGGGAATGGCTGGAGTTCCGCAAGCTCACCGTGCGGCGCCGGCTCAAGTTCCGCCTGGAACGGATTCTGTCCCGCCTGCACATCCTCGAAGGCCTGCTCGTCGCCTATCTCAACATCGCCGAAGTCATCGCCATCGTGCGCGAGGAGGACGAACCGAAACAGGAACTGATGGCGCGTTTCAGGCTCAGCGAGAAGCAGGCGGAAGCGATTCTCGAATTGCGCCTGAAGCAGTTGGCCAAACTGGAGGAAATGCGCATCCGGGCCGAGCAGGAAGAACTCGGCGAGGAACGCGACAAGCTGGAAAAGCTGCTCGATTCGAAAACCCGCCTGACGGCCTTCATCAAGAAGGAAATCCGCGAAGACAAGGAAAAATACGGCGACGAACGCCGCACTCCCATCAAGCAGCGGCAGGAAGCGCGCGCTTTCAGCGAAATCGAATTGCTGCCCACCGAGCCGGTGACCGTCGTCCTGTCCGAGCGCGGCTGGGTGCGCGCGGCGCGGGGCCACGATATCGACCCCGCGGGCCTGCAATACAAGTCGGGCGACGGCTTCAAGCTCGCGGCCCGGGGCAAGAGCAATCAGCCGGTGATCTTCCTCGATTCGACGGGGCGGGCCTATACGCTGCCGGCCCACACCCTGCCTTCGGCCCGGGGCCAGGGCGAGCCGCTTTCGGGCAAGCTCAATCCGCCTTCGGGGGCGACTTTCGAGAGCGTCGTGATCGGCGACCCGAACCGGGAAGTGCTGCTTGCGAGCGACGCGGGCTACGGCTTCGTCAGCCGCATCGAAGACCTGACGAGCAAGAACCGCGGCGGCAAGGCGGCGCTGCGGCCGCCGGAAGGCGCCAGGGTGCTGCCGGCGGTGACCGTCGACGATTACAACGATCAGTTCATCGCTTGCGCGACGAACGAGGGCCGCATGCTGGTGTTCGCGCTTTCGGAGTTGCCGCGCCTGGCGCGGGGCAAGGGCAACCGCATCAT
>JAJDSZ010000001.1 GCA_022827425.1 Pseudomonadales bacterium
TATGCTGCAACTCCGGCAAAACGACGGGGTCGCAATCGAGGCCGGCCAGTTTCCACTCCCGGGCCAGCGCGTCGCAGAGCCGCTGCAGGTCGCCGGCGGCTTCCAGCAAGTCGGCCGGCTGCACCTCGACATGATAGAGCCGCGTGGCCGGATGAAGCTCGATATCGCGTAACTCGGCCTCCTTGCGCACCACCTGACGGTGCATCTGGCTTTCAGGCGGCACATCGATGACGAGGTCGCCCTGGACCGTCGCCTGGCAACTCAGACGATGGTTTTGCTCAAGCCGTCGGCGGCGTTCGCTATATCGCGCCTCGATTTCATTGAAAGCGGACAGATTCTCCGGGCGCGAACGGATCGCATGCTTGGCGAATTCCCCGTCCATGCATACGACACGGCAGCGCCCGCACAACCCGCGCCCGCCGCACACCGAATCCACATCGACGCCGATACTGCGGGCTGCGTCCAGCAGCCGGGTCCCCACAGGAAACTCGCCGCGGCGCCCGGAAGGAGTAAAAACTATTCTGGCGCTGGTCTCGGCCACATCAAATGTTCCGGGACAATCATCCTCAGGCTCTGCGGCGGCGCCGGCCGCCGCGCTCGCGTTCCGGCCGGCCGGCCGGAGTTTCGCGATACTTTCGCAGCCAGTTGGCGCAGTCTGGATCGTGCCCCATCATGACGTCGGCGCCCAACGCGGCCTGCAACACTTCGGGATGCAGGGGATTCGTGATCGCCGAGGTCATGCCCGCGCCGATGGCCATGGTGAGAAAGGCGGAATTGATGCCGTTGCGGTTGGGCAATCCGAAACTGACGTTGGACGCGCCGCAGGTGGTGTTGACCTTGAGTTCCCCGCGCAATCGCCGCACGAGGCGCATGACCTGCTTTCCCGCCGTGTTGATCGCGCCGATGGGCATTACCAGCGGGTCCACCACGATGTCCTCGCGCGGGATACCGTGATCGGCGGCGCGTTCGACGATTTTTCTCGCCACTTCGAAACGCACGTCGGGATCCTCGGAAATGCCGGTTTCGTCGTTGGAAATGGCGACTACCGCCGCGCCATGACGCCTGACCAGCGGCAGCACCGACTCCAGCCGCTCTTCCTCCCCCGTCACCGAGTTCACCAGCGCCTTGCCCTGGTAAACGGACAGGCCGGATTCAAGCGCCGCGACGATGGAAGAGTCGATGGACAGGGGAACGTCGGTGATGGACTGCACCAGCCTGACGATGTCGGCCAGCATCGCGGGTTCGTCCGCGAGCGGGACGCCGGCGTTGACGTCGAGCATGTGCGCGCCTGCCTCGACCTGGGCCATGGCGTCGGCCTCGACCCGGCTATAGTCGCCCCGGGCCATTTCCTCGGACAGTATCTTGCGTCCGGTGGGATTGATGCGTTCGCCGATGATGACGAACGGCCGGTCGAAGCCGATCCGCACTTCCCGCCCCGGCGAGGTGACGACGGTTTCCGTCATGAGACTTTCTCCAGTTCCTGTCTGCCCGGCGCGTGCGTTGCCACTGGGTGGCCCTGATCCCACTCGGCGTTTTTCCAGTCGACGGCGGGCCGCCACGGCATACGGCCGCCAAGCACACCGGAACGCTCGACGATTTCCGCAACCCGGTGCTCCTGGCGGTACGCCATGATGTGAATGCCATGCACACCCTGGATTTCCCGGATCTGGTGGATCATGTCGATGCAGATGTCGATCCCCTCCTGTTGCTGGTTCCGCGCGGACTTCAGGCGGCGGATGACCGCGTCGGGAATATGTATGCCGGGCACGTTGCCGCGAATCCACTCCGCCGAACTGGCCGAGGCCAACGGACCCACGCCCGCCAGGATAAAGACTTTCTCGTGCGTGCCCGCGTCGCGCACCACATCCATGTAGCGCCGGAAAGCCTCGATGTCGAAACAGTACTGGGTCTGCACGAACTGCGCGCCGGCCGCAACCTTTTTCGCCAGACGGTGCGGACGATAGTCCAGCGGCGGCGCGAACGGATTCGCCGCGGCGCCGAGAAACACGCGGGGCGGCTCGGTCAACTCGCGGCCGCTCAGGAAACGCGACTCATCGCGCATGTGGCGGATCATGTTGAGCATCGACATGCAATCCAGGTCGAACACCGGTTTGGCCTGGGGATGATCGCCCACATCCACGCCATCGCCGGTCAGGCAGAGAATGCTGGCCACGCCCATGGCCGCGGCGCCGAGGACGTCTCCCTGGATGGCGATCCGGTTCCGGTCCCGGGCCGAGAGCTGCATGACCATGGCGTAGCCGCGCCGCGTCAACAGCGAGCACATGCCGACGCTGGACATATGGCAGTTGGCGCCCGAGCCGTCGGTGGCGTTCATCGCGTCCACATAGCCGTCGAACAGCGCGGCGCGTTTGTAGACATCCGCCGGATTGGCCGAATCGGGCGGCGCGATCTCGGCGGTTACGGCGAATCCGCCGCCGCGCAGCACCCGCTCGAGGCGGCCGAAGGAAGAGTGCCCCGGCCTGATGGGCAGCGGATCTCCCGGCGTTACGGGTTCGTCTTCAAATTGCATGTCCGGAACTCTCGACCTTGATGCGCACCTCGCGCAGCCATGCCGACCGTCCGATCAATTGATGGTCCACCGGGGGCTGTACGGTCTGCAACGGGATCTGTCCGTCGTCGAGGCGCTGGGCGCCTTCCCAGGCGAGCACCCAGACGCATGGCATGTCGGGCTCGACTTCGCAGTTGCCATCGGCGCGGACGCCGCCGCAGGGTCCGTTGCGCAACTTTTTCGGGCAATTCATGGGGCAGGACAGTCCCGTGAAGCCGACAATGCATTGGCCGCAATTCTGCGAATCGAGCAGCAAGCCCTTGGTGAGGGATTCGATTCGCGCGAACGGCTTGTCCAGCCGCGCGTAACCGATGCGGCGCAACAGCGGTTCACAGAACATCAACACCGACTCAAAAGCGGTGTACAACCGTTTCAGGCTCCGTGCGTGGCGCACGGAAAAAACTCGCATCCGGTACGATTCGGGTTTGCCGGCTGCGCTTGCGGCGTTCATGGCTCGGCTGTCCTGGCATGATTGCGAATCAGGGATTCCAGTTGCTCGTCGCTGAAGGCTGCCTCGAGGCGCGCGGCTTCGGCGCGGGCGATTTCGACCGGGTCGCCTTCGGTTTCGACGCGGCTGGTCTCCCGGCGCCATTCGGCGAGATACGGCCCGCTGCCGCCCTTGCCCGCGCGCATGGCGGCGCGGTCAATCGCCCGCTGGAAACGCTGGCTCAGCATTACCTTCTCCCGCCGCCGCCCCCGCTGGACGATGACTTGCGAGGGTATGGCGCGCCAGTAAATCCTGGTTATTTTCATATTGACGCGGCCTCCTTGTTGTCATTCCGCGCGTAGCGAAGCGGAGTCGCGGAATCTCGCGAGGTGGCCTCTATGGGGAGATCCTGCGACTCCGCTTCGCTTTGCGCAGGATGACGGAGGGTGGTCGCGCCCACAGGTATGGCGCGCTGGTCGAATTGCGCTAGCAGGCCCGTTTCCAGGCCGCCGTAGCCGGTGTGCATGTGCTCGAAATCGAGTTTCAGCTTTGCGGCGGCGCTTTCGGCGGCCGCCAGCAGTTCTTCGTCTTCGGTCTGGGACAGGAATACCAGCTTGCGGTAGTTGCCGAAATAGGCGTCCCTGAGCTGGGGATGCCGGTCCAGGCCCAGGGGCTCGATGACGAAACGGTCAAAGTGGCGGGCCAGGAAGTCGGTCAGGTAGAAGGCGCCGGGATCCGTTGCCGCCAATCGCGCAAAGCGCTCGCTGCCAGCGAAAAATTCATAGCAATGGGCGCCATCCAGCCGCTCCACGCCCTCTTCCTTTAGCACGGCGTCGATGCCGCCGGCGGTGCCGCAGTCGGCATAGGCGACGAAGATCCTGCCGTACGCGTCCCGGTTGCGGCGAATCGCCTCCCGCAGGCGCCCGGGTATCCGCTCCGGGCGGTTGTGCAGGCTGGCGTCGAGGCATTGCAGGCGCAGATGCTCCCAGCCCCGGCTCTTGCGGATGGCTTCAATCTCCCGGGCCAGTGCGCCGCAGGCGATGACGAGAACCGTTTCGGCCACCGGTTCATCCCCCCGCCTGGCGCGCCCGCACCATGGCCGGCGCCACATCGGCGGCCTGGGCCGCATCCCGGCAATAGGCGTCGGCGCCCACGGCGCGGCCGAATTCCTCATTCAGGGGCGCGCCGCCCACGAGCACGATGTAGTCATCGCGGATGCCCTGCTTGACCATTTCGTCGATGACCACCTTCATGTAGGGCATGGTGGTGGTGAGCAGGGCTGACATGCCGAGGATATCCGGCTGGTGCTTTTCCAGGGCTTCGAAGTAGTCTTCGACGGAATTGTTGATGCCGATGTCGAAGACCTCGAAGCCGGCGCCTTCCAGCATCATCCCCACCAGGTTCTTGCCGATGTCGTGGATATCGCCCTTGACCGTGCCGATGACCATCTTGCCGATGGGCTTTACCCCGGTCTCCGACAGCAGGGGCCGGAGCAGCTCCATGCCGCCCTTCATGGCGTTGGCGGCGAGCAGGACTTCGGGCACGAACAGGATGCCGTCGCGGAAGTCGATGCCCACAATGCGCATGCCTTCCACCAGCGCCTCGTTGAGCACCTTGTCCGCCGGCCAGTCGCGCGCGAGCAGGATCGAGGTGCCCTCGACGATCTCCTCCTTGAGGCCGTCGTACAGGTCTTCGTGCATCTGCTCGACGAGTTCGCTGTCGTCAAGCTCGGCGAGGATGATTTCCTCGTCTTCCGGATGGGTGTCTTGGTCAGTCATCAGTAGTCTCTATCCTCGAATTCGGATTTGCGTCGCCGCATGAATTCCAGCAGGGCTTCATCAATCGCCGGGTCCAGAGGCGGCGCCTCGTAGTCCCGCAGCATCTGCTTCCAGATGACGTTGGCGCGCCGGGCGGCGTCCAGGGAACCGTCCTGCCGCCATTGTTCATAGCTGTTGCTGTCTGCCACGCTGGAACGGTAAAAAGCGGACTCGAAGTTGGCCAGGGTATGGGCGGCGCCGAGAAAATGGGCGCCGGGGCCGACTTCGCGCAGGGCGTCCAGCGCCTGGGCGTTTTCCGACAGATCGACTCCATCGAGCAGCACCGCGAGCATGTCGGCCTGGTCGGCGTCCATGACGAACTTCTCATAGCCCATGGCGAGGCCTCCCTCGAGCCAGCCGGCGGTATGCAGCATGAAGTTGACTCCCGCCAGGGCGGAAGTCTGCAGGGTGTTGGCGGCTTCATAGGCGGCCTGGGCGTCGGGAATCTTGGCGGCGCAAAGCCCGCCGCCGCTGCGGAAAGGCACCCCGAGCCTGCGCGCGAGCTGCGCCGCGCCGTAAAGGATCAGGCTCGGCTCCGGCGTGCCGAAGGTGGGCGCGCCGGACCGCATCGAAACCGCGGCGGCAAAACTGCCGAACACCACCGGAGCGCCGGGCTTGACGAGTTGCACATAGGCCATTCCCGCCAGCGCCTCGGCGAGAATCTGGGTCAGGGTGCCGGCTATCGTTACCGGCGACATGGCGCCGGCAAGCAGAAAGGGGGAAATGATCGTCGCCTGGTGGTTTTCGGCGTAGACCGTCGCCGCGCCGAGCATGGTGGCGTCGAAGGTCAATGGCGAGTTGGCGTTGATGAGATTGATCAGTACGGCATTGTTCGCAACAAAATCGTCGCCAAACACGATTTTTGCCATGGCGACGCTGTCTCCCGCGCGCTCGGGATGGGTGACCGAGCCCATGAAAGGCTTGTCGCTGTACCTGACATGGCTGTAAACCATATCGAAATGGCGCTTATTCACGGGCACGTCCACTGGTTCGCAGACCGTGCCGCCGGAATGATGCAGCCCTGGGCTCATGCAGGCGAGTTTGACGAAGTTGCGGAAGTCATCCAGGGTGGCGTAACGGCGGCCCTTGTCGAGGTCATGGACAAAGGGCGGCCCGTAGGCGGGAACGAGCACCGCGCGGTCGCCGCCGATGATCGTGCTGCGGCCGGGATTGCGGGCATGCTGGCGGAATTCCTTCGGCGCCGTGGCCTGGACCAGGGAACGGCACAGGCCCCGGGGAAAGCGCACCCGTTCGCCGTCCACCTCGGCGCCGGCTTCCTTCCATAGCGCCAGGGCCCGGGGAAACTCGCGGAATTCAACGCCGATTTCCTCAAGCACCACTTCGGCATTGTGCTCGATCAATTCCAGCGCTTCGGAATCGAGCACGTCGAAATGCGGAATCTTGCGCTCGATCCAGGCTGTGGACTCCCTTGCCCCAGCGCGCTGCTGCCGGGCAGTCCCGCGCCGTCGCCCGCGCCGCGCCGAGGTTTCGTCGCGGTTGCTGCGAGCCGAGTCTGACCGGTTTCGTGGGCTGATGCTCATGGTTGCAGCCGCTTACCCTGGCTTGTCATTCCGCGCGGAGCGAAGCGCCCCCTTCCGTCATTCCGCGACTACGCGCAGCAGGGCGCCAGGGCGCGAAATGACGGGAGAACAAGCAAATTCGTTCGGGTTCCAATTGCCTGCAAGTTTGGGGTAGTATGGGTCTTCCTGCTTCACCGGATGCGACATGGACCCAATCCCAGGCGACATCCCGGTGATCATCGCATTGGCTGCCAGTTTGCAATGGCTCATGAATTGATATCGACAGTTGTAACGATTCCCTATCCGTTTTCGGCATATCGATGTCGCATACGCGCCATTGCATGACGCATACCGCTGCTATTCCCGAAAGATTCCAAAACAGAACGAATGATCAACGGAGAGTAATGATGGAGTTTCCCAAGCACGCCAAGAAGACCACGATCTCCGCCGCGGTCGCTGCCGCCCTCGCCGCTCCCCCGGTGCTGGCCCAGGAAGCGCCCGGCGAGAGGGGCCTTGAAGAGGTGCTCGTTACCGCGACCCGGGTCGAGCGCGCCATGCAGGATGTGCCGGTGGCGGTATCGGCCCTGAACACCGAGGAGATCGACGAACTCGGCATCAGCAATTTCGCCGACTATGTGCTGCAGCTGCCCAGCGTGTCCGCCGGCGGCAGCGGACCGGGCCAGAACACCATCTACATCCGCGGCGTCGCATCCACCACACCCAACCTGACGGTTGCCGGCGTGGCGGGACTCTCCCCCAATGTCGCCTTCTACCTCGATGAGCAGCCACTGGCCCAGCCGGGTCGCAATCTCGATGTCTACGCCGCCGACCTGGCGCGCATCGAAGTGCTTTCCGGGCCCCAGGGCACCCTCTTCGGCGCCAGTTCCCAGGCCGGCAACGTCCGCCTGATCACCAACAAGCCCGACCCCTCGGGCTTCTATGGCAACGCCAGGCTCGGCGCCGACGCCATCAGCGACGGTGATTCGGGATCGAACATGGAAGTCGTGGTGAATATCCCCCTGGCGGAAAACTTCGCCGTGCGGGGCGTGATCTACAAGGACAACCAGGGCGGCTGGATCGACAACGTGCCCGGCAGACGGGACGCCAGCCAGAGCGCGCGCTTCCGGCCCGAGGGCGCGGTGCGCGACAATGGCGTGCCGGTGGCCTCCTACCGCGCCGGATTCCAGGCCGGAGTCGATCTTTCCAACATCAATTTCATCGAAGCCGACAACAGCGCCATCGCCCGCAGCGACATCAACGGCGTTTCCTATCTCGGCGGGCGGGTTTCCGCCCTGTGGGACATCAACCCGGACTGGAGCCTGCTGGTGGCCCACACTTCCCAGGAAACCGACGCCGACGGCGTATTCTTCGCCGACCCGGCCGCCGGCGACCTGGCGATCAGCCGCTTTGTGGACGAGGAGATCAAGGACGCCTTCGACAATACCTCCTGGACCCTGTCGGGCCGCCTCGCCGAGCTCGAAGTCATCTACACCGGCGCCTTTACCGACCGGCAATCGGACCAGATCGTCGATTACTCCGACTACCTCTTCGTGGGCCAGTACCTGCCCTACTACATCTGCGACTACTACGCCACCTACACTTCCTTCAACACGCCTCCCGGCGTGCCCCGGGAAGGCACCACCTGCAACGAGCCGCGGATGTTCGTGGACAGCCTCAACGCGCTGGAAGTCACCACCCACGAAATCCGCTTCGCCACCGACCAGACCAACCGCTTCCGCCTGCAGGGCGGATTCTTCTCCAGCGACCTGGAACTGATCGAGGTCAACGACTTCACCTATCCCGGTTCCACCAAGGCGATTTCCTGGAACGGGCATCCGGGATTCGCGCCCAATTATCCGCTGACCAATGTGCAGGCGGCGCCGGGCAACCCGGCCGGCTCCAGCTTCAATGCCGGCCCCGGTTACTACACCTATCCCGGACCTTTTCCCGATGGCGTGATATTCCGCAACGATGTCCGGCGCACGGACACCCAGGTGGGCGTGTTCGGCGAAGTGGGTTTTGACCTCAGCGACGAATTCTCGGTCACCCTGGGCGCGCGCAATTACGAGATCGAAGTGGACCTGGAAGGCAGCGCCAATTCGTCCTTCGGCAACTTCGGCGCCAACCGGGAAGACGGCCAGCGTTTCGGCACCAACATCTCCCAGCAGTTCATGCCGGGCAATGCGGTGGGGGCACCGGACAAGGCCGTGGCCGACGGCACCATCTTCAAGGCCACCCTGGACTGGCGGCCCATGGAAGACCGCATGTTCTACGTCACGATTTCGGAAGGCTTCCGCCCCGGCCTGCTCAATCGTCCCGGCGGACGGACGAGCGCCGACGGCAGCGGTTTCGTGGTGCCCTATGAGTTGGAAACCGACGAGGTGGTCAACCTCGAAGTGGGCATGAAGGCGGACTTCAACAATTCCCTTCGAGTGAATGCCGCGCTGTTCAATGTGGATATCGAGAATCTGCAGACCACCATTTTCGACACGAGCATCGTCAACCTGTTCTTTTCGGACAATGCCGCCGACGCAGATGTCACCGGCCTCGAAGCCGACTTCACCTGGCTGCCGGATTGGTCCGACCGGCTCACCTTCGCCGGCGCGATTTCCTTCCTCGATACCGAGATCACCCGCAAGATCACCCCCACCAACGACGTGCGGGTGGGCGACGAGCTTGCCTTCGCGCCGAGCTCCCAGGGCAATCTGCGGGCGCGCTACGAATGGACCCTGCCGGGCAATGGCTGGACCGCCCACGTCATGCCCATGATCAACTGGTCGTCGGAATCCTACAGCGACATCATCACCATCAACCGCGACCTGATCGACGGCTGGGCGATGCTCGGCGTGACCGCCGGAGTGGCCGCCGACAACTGGTCGGTGACTTTCTACGCCAGCAATCTCACCGACGAACGCGCCGAAGTGTCGCGCTCCTTCGTTTTTGACACCCGGCACGTGACCTATGCCCAGCCCAGGACGTTCGGAATCCGCACGAGCTTTGACTTTTGACCGAACAGGCGCCAAGGGCCGCAACGGCATTCTCCCCGGAGGATGCCGTTGTCGCTTCCTGGCGTGACAAACCCGCGGCCGACCCCACCCAGGCCGAAATCCAGCAACTGATCGTAGACAGGCAGTACCGGCAGGCGCTGACCCATCTCGAAGACATCCTCGCCGACCAACCTGAAAACACCGATGCGCTGTACATGAGCGCGGTCTGCCGCCGCTACCGGCGCGAATTCGACCAGGCCCTGGCCCTGCTCGGGCAACTCAGGGAACTTGCGCCCGAAAACGGCCGGGCGCACCAGGAGGAAGGCCACACCCGGCGCGACATGGGCCAGCCCGACCGGGCCCTGGGCGCTTACGCCCAGGCCTGCCGCTTCAATCCGGCGCTGCTGGCAAGCTGGCGCGAACAATACCGGATCCTGAGCCAAAGCCAGCGCCATGGCGAAGCCGCCCAGATCGGGGCGCAGCTCGACTATCTGGAAAAACTGCCCCAGCCGCTGGTCATCGTCCTCGACCTCATCAGCCAGGGCAAGCTGCTGCGCGCCGAAGACCTGTGCCGCAAGTTCCTGCGCAAACTGCCCCGCCACGCCGAGGCCATGCGCCTGCTGGCGGATATCGGCATCCGCTTCGGCGTATTGGCCGACGCGGAATTCCTGCTCGAATCCGCCCATGAATTCGAACCCGGCAATGTGCGGGTGCATATCGACTACATCCAGGTGCTGCGCAAGCGGCAGAAATTCGCCCGCGCCCTGGAACAGGCGCGCAAGCTGCTCGATACCGCGCCGGAGCATCCCCAGTTCCAGTCGATCTACGCCATCGAATGCATGCAAACCGGCGACTACGACACCGCCCTCGGCCTGTTTGACCGGGTGCTTGAACAGATTCCGGGCGACCCCGTCACCCTGACTTCCAGGGGCCATGCCTACAAGACCCGCGGCGACTACCGGGAGTCGGTGGAATCCTACCGGGCGGCGCTGGCCAGCCAGCCGCGCCACGGCGAAGCCTGGTACTCATTGTCCAATCTCAAGGTGTACAGTTTCAGCGACGGGGAACTCGACGCCATGCGGGCCCAGGCGGACAACCGGGACCTGCCGCACGCCGACCGGGTCCACCTGAGTTTCGCACTCGGCAAGGCCTTCGAGGACCGGGAAGAGTTCGAGGCTTCCTTCCACTGCTACGCCGGTGGCAACCGCCTCAAGAAAGCCTTGGGCACCTATGACGCCGGGCAGATGACCGGGGAATTGCGCGCCCAGCAACGGGTCTGCACCCCGGAACTGCTGTCCCGGGGCGAAGGCGCCGGGCACCCGGCGCGCGATCCGATTTTCGTGGTGGGCCTGCCCCGGGCCGGCTCCACCCTGCTGGAGCAGATTCTCTCCTCCCACTCCCGGGTGGACGGCACCCTGGAATTGCCCAACATTCCTTCGCTATCCCAGCACCTGCGCCGCCGCGGCCGCAATGGCAGGGAGCCGGACTACCCCGACATCCTCGGCGCGCTAACCGACGAAGAGCTGGAGAAATTCGGCCGGCAATACATCGACGATACCCGGATTCACCGCCAGGGCGCGCCCTTCTTCGTGGACAAGATGCCGAACAATTTCCGCCATATCGGCCTCATCCACCTGATCCTGCCCCGGGCGAAAATCATCGACGCCAGGCGCCACCCCATGGCCTGCGGATTCAGCGGCTACAAGCAGCTTTTCGCCGAAGGCCAGGAATTCACCTACGATCTCGCCGACCTCGGCCAATACTACCGGGACTATGTGGAACTGATGGATTTCTGGGACAAGGCGCTGCCGGGCAAGGTGCTGCGGGTGCGGTACGAAGAGGTGGTGGATGACGTGGAGACCCAGGTGCGGCGAATTCTCGACTACTGCGGCCTGGAATTCGAGGAAGACTGCCTGAGCTTCCACCGCACCGAACGCGCGGTGCGCACCCCGAGTTCCGAACAGGTGCGGCGGCCCATCTACACCTCGGGTCTGGACTACTGGCGCAACTACGAAGCCTGGCTGACTCCCTTCCGGGACGCGTTGGGAGAAGAAGTGCGGCGCCGCTACAACATCGGCGCAGAATGACGAGAAGGACAGCCCATGAGCAACATCAGCAATGCAGGCGCCGGCTCCGCCGGGGCCGATACGGAAACCGGGGATATCGGCCACGAAATCGGCGAGCAGAACATCCGCATCTTCAGTCTCGACATCCACAACCCGGTGTTCATCGTTTCCGCGGCGATGGTGGTGCTGATCGTGGCCTATGCGCTGATCTTTCCGCTAAACGCGGCGGTGGTTTTCGCCGAGATGGGGGACTGGACCACCCGGACCTTCGACTGGTTCTTCTTTGCCAGCGCGAATTTCTTCATCCTGTTTTGCCTTGGTATTGCGCTGTCGCCGCTGGGGCGTATCCGCCTGGGCGGAGCCGATGCGAAACCCAAGTACGGCTATCCCACCTGGCTCGCCATGCTGTTCGCGGCGGGAGTGGGCATCGGCCTGATGTTCTTCGGCGTTCATGAGCCGGTCACCCATACCCTGTCGCCGCCCCTGGGAATCGACCCCGCCGACGCGGATACCGCCAGGGCCGCGGGCATGTCGGTGGCCATCATGCACTGGGGTCTCCACGCCTGGGCGATCTACGCCGTGGCCGGCCTCTCGCTGGCCTTTTTCTGCTTCAACCGCGGCATGCCGCTGACCCTGCGCTCGGGCTTCTTTCCACTCATCGGCAAGTCGGTGTGGGGGCCTTTCGGCCACGCGGTGGACATCGTCGCGGTATTGGCCACCCTGTTCGGGCTTGCGGTATCCCTGGGTTTCGGTTCGGAACAGATTGCCGGCGGCCTGCAATACCTGTTCGGCGTCCCCGCCACCACGGCGACCAAATCGACCCTCATCATGGTCATCATCGGCATCGCCCTGGCCTCGGTGGTCGCCGGGCTGGACAAGGGAGTCAAGCGCCTGAGCTGGATCAACATGGCCCTGGCCGGGCTGCTGTGGCTGTTCGTGCTGCTGGCCGGGCCCACCCTGGCGATTCTCGGAACCATCGCCCGGGCGGGAGTCGATTACCTGCGTTTCCTGCCGGCCCTGAGCAACTGGGCCGGCCGGGAAGACCTGGCCTTCCTCCACGAATGGCCGGTCTTCTACTGGGCCTGGTGGATCGCCTGGGCACCTTTCGTGGGCATGTTCATCGCCCGCATCAGCTTTGGCCGCAGCGTGCGCGAATTCATCACCTGGGTGCTCATCATGCCCACGGTCATCGGCGCACTGTGGATGGCGACTTTCGGCGGCGCCGCACTGGACCAGTACTTTTCCGACGGCTATCTGGGCGTGGCGGACTCGGTTCCCGAACTCGCGCTGTTCAAGATGCTCGAACCCCTGCCCCTGACGGCCCTGGTTTCCGCCGCCAGCGTATTCCTGATCACGATATTTTTCGTCACCTCGGCGGATTCGGGATCGCTGGTGATGGACACCATCACCGCCGGCGGCAAGATGGACGCTCCGGTGCAGCAGCGGGTCTTCTGGTGCCTCCTCGCCGGCATGGCCGCCATGGCCCTCATGCTCGGCGGCGGCATGGCATCGCTCCAGGCCCTCACCATCGCAGTGGGACTGCCCTTCGCCATCGTCCTGCTGTGCATGTGCGCCGGCCTCGTCAAGGGACTCCGGGAAGAATTGCCGGCCGAGGACTGAACCCGGATTTCATCCCATGGCTTCCCGGGAAAGGAAGATTGGGAAGCGCTTGCGAATTTCCTGATCGAGCGCTTCGCTGATGTGGGCCGGGGCCGGAGCAGCGAGGATTTCGCGCTTTTTTGCAATGGCCTGTTCCAGCAGCACCGGCTTGCTCATTTCTTCCCAGACCGTGGGGCTGTTGCGGTCGCTGAAGTCGGGGTAGACGTATTCGCTCTGCATGACCTGCAAGGTATTGCCGGAGCCGAGATAATGCCCTTCTCCGCCGGCGCAGACCTGTTCAATCTCAGCGAAACTCAGGGTGCGTTCGTTGACTTCGATGCCCCGGGTGGCGCGGCCGATGCCGCCGAGGAGGTCGTTGTCGAGCAGCAGGCTTTCCGGACAAACGCTGAGCAGGCTGGCGTACATGCCGGCGGACTCATAGACGATGTTCGCTCCGGAAAGCGCGGCGGACAAGACCGTGGCGGCGCGCTCGGCGCCGGCCTGAAAATCGGGAAACTTGGCGTCGCTCATGCCGCAGGCGGTGCCGAAGGGAAGGTCGAGATGATTGCCCACCTGGGCGCAGGCGGCGGAGAGCAGGCCCTGCTCCGGCGAGCCGCCGCTCATGGCGCCGGTGCGCAGGTCGGAAACGAAGGGCCAGGCGCCGAGAATCGCCGGGGCGCCGGGTTCGATGGCATTGACATAGACCAGCCCGCCGAGGCATTCGGCCCAGGCCTGGGATACCGTCCCCGCCAGCAATGCGGGCCCGGTGGCGCCGGCCTGGCCCGCGGACAGGAGCAATACCGGCATGCCGCCTTCGACCGCGACCCGCAGGCATTCCAGGGCGTCGGTGGCGAATTTCATCGGCGGCACCACGAAGCAGTTGGACTGGCTGACAAAAGGCCGCGCCCGCCATGCCGCTTCACCGCCGGCAACCAGGTGGAGCATATCGAAGCTCCTCTCCACGTGCTCGGGCAGGGTCCAGCTTGAGCCGACGTGTTTCGACGTGCCCATGAGGCAGCAGTAGAGGGTATTGATGTCCAGCGAGTAATTGTCGGCGATGTCCCGGGGGACGCAGGTCCGCTGGAACATGTGGATGTGCTCGCAGGTATCGGTGATGCGGGCGGTGTGGTAGAGGTCCAGGGCTTCCGATTCCCGGTAGAGGTTGTTTTCCGGGTCGGCCAGCTGCACCGCGGCGCCGGCGGTGGAGAAGTGCACCCTGGCGCCGCTCAGGTCGAGGTCGAGATGCGGCGCCCTGGCGTGCAGCACCAGATCGCGCCGGGCGTGTCGCAGGCATTGTTCCACGATGCCGCGCGGCATGCGCAGGCGGCCGTCATCGCCGAGCACGGCGCCGGCGGCGGTGCAGGTTTCGATGCAATGGGGAGTGGCGTCGGCGAAACCCACTTTTTCCAGGATGCGGAAAGCATTGTCCACCACCGCCGCGACGCCTTCGTCGGTGAACGGTCGATATTGCCCGCCGGAATGTCCGGGGCGCACCGGCTTGACCGCTTCGGCCAATGGCGCCGCGCGGGCCGCCCGGCGCGCCTGCCTGCCCCCTGCTCTTCTTGTCATGGCGGTTTGCTCCATTACAGGACCGAAATTCGGCCTTTCGCGAGTGTCAATCCATCGTTGATCCCTGTCAATCCAAAACTTCCGATTTTCGATATTTTTGGTCGCCGCGAGCATTGCGCAAGGGCGGCGGCTGCGGCGAGAATCAGACGGTAAACGTCTGGTGACGGAGAACAGGATGTCCAGGCAGGCCCGCATCGTAATCGTCGGCGGCGGCATCATGGGCGCCGGCCTGCTGTATCACCTGGCCGCGGAAGGCTGCAGCGATGTATTGCTCATCGAAAAGGGAGAGCTGACCTCGGGCTCGACCTGGCACGCGGCTGGCCAATGCCCCAATCTGGTGGGCAACTACAATCTCGCCAAGATTCACGAGTCCAGCGTCTCGCTCTATCGCGAACTCGAGCGACTCACCGGCCAGGCCGTGGGCTGGCACGGCTGCGGCAGCATCCGCTTCGCGCTCAGCCAGGGCGATCTGGACTGGTTCCATTACCTGGAGGGCATCGCCGCCAATGTGGGTTACCACATGGAAATCATCGATGTGGCGAAGATTCGCGAACTCAATCCCTTCGTCGATACCGCAGGCGTGCTCGCCGCCGCCTGGACCCGCGACGACGGCCATGCCGACCCTTCCGGGCTGACCCAGGCCATGGCCATCGGCGCCCGCAACCGGGGCGCCCGCATCCTGCGCCACAACCGGGTTACCGGCATCCGGGCCCTGCCCGGCGGCGACTGGGAAGTGGAAACCGAAAAAGGCGCCATCACCGCGGAAATCGTGGTCAATGCGGCGGGCTGCTTTGCCCGCCAGGTGGCGCGAATGGTGGGGGCGGACCTGCCCATCAGCAATATCCAGCATCACTACCTGGTGACCGACGACATTCCCGAACTGACGGAAAGAAGCGTAGAGCTGCCGGTGACCCGGGACCCCTGGGCGTCCTCCTATCTGCGCCAGGAGCAGAAATCCGGCCTGATTGGCATCTATGAAGCCGAAGGCATTGCCGAGGCCTGGCAGCCGGAGGGATTGCCTCCCTGGGAATCCGACAGCGAACTGTTCGCCGACGACCTCGAACGGCTCATGCCCTGGCTTGGCCGCGCCATGGAGCGCATGCCGGTGTTCGAACACGCGGGAATCAAGCGCATCGTCAACGGCGCGATTTCCCATAGCTCCGACGGGCTGCCGCTGCTTGGGCCGGTGGCGGGGCTGCGCAACTTCTGGCTGTGCTGCGGCTCTTCGTTCGGCATCGCACAGGGCGCCGGCAGCGGCAAGTATCTCGCCCAGTGGATTCTCCACGGCGACTCCGAAATCAACATGACCGGATTCGACCCGCGCCGCTTCGGCGTTTTCGCGGATGCCGACTACATGAAGGCCAGGGGGCGGCAGGACTACGGCTTGACCTACGCCACCCTGCCCCCGGGAGAGGAACTGCCCGCGGCCCGCAAGTTGAGAACCAGCCCGCTGTACGACCGGCTCGCGGCACAGGGTTGCGTACACACCGAAACCTTCGGCTGGGAGCGGCCCAAGTGGTTCTCCACCGACGGCCGGGAAGAACAGTACAGTTTTCGCCACAACAATGTATTCGGGCTCGTGGGCGAAGAATGCCGCGGGGTGCGCGAAAGCGTGGGGATTCTCGATCTTTCGGGATTTGCCAAATACGAAGTGGCTGGAAGCGATGCGGAAAAGCTGCTCGACCGGCTCTGCGCCAACCGGATTCCCCGGCGGGGCCGCATCGCGCTCACCCATTTCCTGTCGGAGAACGGCCGCATCAACGGCGAAGTGACCATCAGCCGCTTCGACGAAAACGCCTTCTACCTGCTTTCCGCCGCCGGCGCCGAGCTGCGCGATCTTGACCATCTCGAACAGGGCGTTGCCCCGGGAGAGGATGTGCGAATCGACAACATCAGCGAGCGGCGCGGCGTGCTGGTGCTGGCGGGCCCGAAAGCCCGGGACGTGCTGGGGCGGGTAACGGACGCGCCCCTGGACAACAGCGCCTTCCCCTGGCTCAGCGTCCGGGAAATCGAAATCGCCGGGATACCCGCGCGGGCCCTGCGGGTGAACTATGTGGGAGAACTCGGCTGGGAACTGCATCCCGCCATGGAGCATCTGCCGGCGATCTACGACGCACTGATGCGGGCCGGCGCGAGTTTCGGCATCGGCAACTTCGGCCTTTACGCCGTCAACAGCCTGCGGCTGGAAAAAGCCTATCGCGGCTGGGGCGCGGAACTGACCAATGAAATCAACCTGCTGGAAGCCGACATGGCGCGCTTCATCCGATTTGACAAGGGCGATTTCCGCGGCCGCGAAGCCAGCCTCGGGCAGTCCGAAAACCAGTATCAACTGATCTACTTCAGCCTCGACTCCGGCGATGCGGACATCCAGGGCGGCGAGCCGATATTCTCCGGGAGGCGCTGCGTGGGCGTGACCACCTCCGGCGGCTATGGCCACCATGTGGGAATGAGCCTGGGCTTCGGCTATGTCCCGCCTGCCCTGGCAGTTCCCGGCAAGGGACTGACGGTGGAAGTGCTGGGACAAAGGCGCCAGGCGACGGTGCTTGCGGAACCGGCTTACGACCCGGCCAACCAGCGTCTGCGCGCCTGATGCGCCCGGCCAAATCCAACCCGAACCAGGCCGACTTGCCCCGGCGCGCCAGCGTGATCGTCATCGGCGGCGGCGTGATCGGCTGCTCGGTGGCCTACCATCTGGCCCGGGACGGACTCGCCGACGTGCTGCTGCTGGAGCGCAGGCAACTCACTTCCGGCACCACCTGGCATGCGGCGGGGCTCGTGGGCCAGTTGCGAACCTCCATCAACATGACGCGGCTGGCGCGCTATACCAGCGAACTCTACCTGCGGCTCGAGACGGAAACCGGCCAGGCCACGGGCTACCGCCGCTGCGGCTCGATCTCCATGGCCGCCACCGAAGAGCGCCACGAGGAACTCAGGCGCAGCGCCTCCATGGCAAAGGTCTTCGGGCTTGAGGTGCAGACGCTCACCCCGGGGGAAATCGGACAACGGGTTCCCCTGCTCAACATCGAGGGCGTGCTCGGCGGCATCCATATTCCCAGCGACGGCTATGCCAACGCGGTCGATGTCACCAATGCCCTGGCCAGGGGAGCGACCGCCGCGGGAGCGCGCATTTTCCAGAACACGCCGGTGATGGAGATTCTCACGGCCGCGGGCCGGGTCAGCGGCGTGGCCACCGACCGGGGCGAAATCCAGGCGGACCATGTGGTGCTGTGCGCCGGCATGTGGACCCGGGAACTCGCCGCATCCATCGGCGTCAATGTTCCCCTGCACGCCTGCGAGCACTATTACGCCCTGTTCGATTCGGTGGCGGGCCTCGGCCCCGAAATGCCCGTGGTGCGCGACTACGACGCCTGCTCCTACTACAAATACGACGCCGGCAAGCTGCTGATCGGCGCTTTCGAGCCGGACTCTCGACCCTGGGCCGCGAACGGCATTCCCGAAGATTTCTGCTTTGATGAAATCCCCGGCAGTCTCGATCACTTCGAGCCGATTCTGGAACAGGCGATGGCCCGGGTGCCAGCGCTGGAAACCGCCGGGCTGGCGAAATTCTTCTGCGGCCCCGAGAGCTTCACCCCCGACGCGCGCTATCACATCGGCCAGGCGCCCGGGCGGGACAACTGTTTTGTCGCCGCGGGGCTCAATTCCATCGGCCTGCAATCCGCCGGCGGCATCGGCAAGGCGCTTTCGGAATGGATTCGCCGGGGGCATCCGCCTTCCGACCTGTGGGAAGTGGACCTGCGCCGCAACATGCCTTTCCAGCGCAATCGCAAGTACCTGCGCGAGCGGGTTTCCGAAAGTCTCGGCCTGCTCTACGCCACCCATTATCCCTACCGGCAGTTTGCCACCGCCCGGGGGGTTCGCAGATCGCCGCTGCACCAGCGCCTTGCGGCCATGGGCGCCTGCCATGGCGAGCTTGCCGGCTGGGAGCGGCCCAACTGGTATGCTTCTTCCCCCGAACTCGCCCGCTACGAATACAGCTTCGGCCGGCAGAACTGGTTCGATTTTGCCGCGGCGGAACACCGGACGGCGCGCGAACGGGTGGGGCTGTTCGACCAGTCCTCTTTCGCCAAGTTCGAAGTGCTGGGCCGGGACGCCGTCCAGGTGCTGAACCGCATCTGCGCCAACGAGGTGGACGTGGCGCCCGGACGCATCGTCTATACCCAGTGGTTGAACGAGCGGGGCGGCATCGAAGCCGACCTGACGGTCACCCGGCTGGCCGAAGACCGTTTTCTCGTGGTCACCGCCGCCGCCAGCGAAGTGCGGGATTTCCACTGGCTGCAAGGGCATATTCCCCGGGACAGCCACTGCATCGCCGGCAACGCGACCTCGGCCATGGGGGTGATTTCCCTGATGGGGCCGAAATCCCGGGACTTGCTGCAATCCCTCAGCCCGGACGATCTTTCCCACGAGGCCTTCCCCTTCGCCCACAGCCGGGAAATCGAGCTGGGCCACGCCCTGGTTCGCGCCTCGCGGATCACCTATGTGGGCGAACTGGGCTGGGAACTGTACATTCCCGCGGAGTTCACCCTGGGCGTGTACGAGGCCATTGTGGAGGCGGGCGGAGAATTCGGGCTGGCCCACGCCGGCTACCACGCCCTGGATTCGCTGCGCATGGAGAAAGCCTACCGCCATTGGGGGCACGACATTACCGACGAGGACACGCCGCTGGAGGCCGGCCTCGGATTCGCGGTGAAATTCGACAAGGCGGGAGGGTTCATCGGCAGGGAGGCCCTGCTGCGGCAAGAGCAGACCGGGGTGAAAAGAAAGTTGCTCCAGTTCCGCCTGCTCGACCCGGAGCCGCTGCTGTATCACGACGAACCCGTCTGGCAGGGGGACACCCTGGTGGGTCACATCACCTCGGGAGCTTTTGGCCACACACTCGGCGGCGCCGTGGGCCTGGGCTATGTGGACCTGGAAAAAGCGCCCGAGGCGGAAGCCGGGGATTTCAGCATCGAAGTCGCCGGCGAACACTACCCGGCGGAAGCATCAGCCAAACCCATGTACGACCCGGACAACCGGCGCATCCGCTGCTGAGTTCGGTGCCCTCGCCGTCAATCCGCGCGTCCCCTCCCCCGTCATTCTGCGCGTAGCGAAGCGGAGTCGCAGAACCTCCTCGGGATTGCAGTGCCCCGCCCGGGGAGATTCCGCGACTGCGCGCGGAATGACGGGTAGGGGCGCGCGGAATGACGGGAAGGGAAGGTTCAGCCTCTTCAGCCAAGCCCTGCGATTTGTCCCTGGGCGTCCACATGGATGTCATGGGCCGACGGTTTGCGGGGCAATCCGGGCATGGTCATGATGGCGCCGCAGACCGGCACGACGAAGCCGGCCCCAACGGACAACCGCAGTTCGCGGATTTCCACGATATGGTCCCGGGGCGCGCCAAGCAGTTGGGGGTTGGTGGAGAAGCTGTACTGGGTCTTGGCCATGCAGACCGGGAAGTTTCCATAGCCGTTCTGCTGGAGGCGGTCGAATTCCCTGCGCACCTGGGACGGCGCGGCGATATCCCGGGCGCCATAGATTTTCTGCGCCACCCGCCGGGTTTTCTCCCACAGGTCGAGATCGTCGTCATACAGCAGGCGGAAATCCGCCGAGCCCGAATCCGCCGCCTCGGCCACGGCGCCGGCAAGTTCGGTTGCGCCGGCGCCGCCCTCGGCCCAGTGCCGCGACTCGATGGCGCTGACACCATGTTCGCGGCAATAGTCGGCGATCGCGCGTATCTCCCCATCGCTGTCGCCGGAGTGGCGATTGATCGCCACCACCGCGGGCACGCCAAAAGTTTCGAGAATCGCCAGATGCTGCCCCAGATTGGCGCAACCCGCCGCCACCGCCGCGCTATTCTCCCGCTGCAAACCGTCCCTGGAGACTCCGCCATGCATCTTGAGCGCTTTCACCGTGGCCACCAGCACCGCGGCGTCGGGCGCGAGGCCGGCGGCGCGGCACTTGATGTCGAAGAATTTTTCGGCCCCCAGGTCCGAGCCAAAACCCGCTTCGGTCACCACATAGTCCGCGAGCTTGAGCGCCGTGCGGGTGGCGATCACCGAATTGCAGCCATGGGCGATATTGGCGAACGGGCCGCCGTGGATAAAGGCGGGATTCTGCTCCAGGGTCTGCACCAGGTTCGGCGACAGGGCGTCCCGCAACAAGGCGGTCATGGCGCCGGCGGCATTGAGTTCCCCGGCGGTGACCGGTTGCTGCCCACGGGTGTAGCCCACCACGATGGCGCCGAGGCGTTGTTGCAATTCGGCCAGGTTCGGCGCCAGACAGAAGATCGCCATGATTTCCGAGGTGCTGGTGATATCGAAGCCGGACTCACGGGGGACGCCATGAGCGGTTCCGCCAAGCCCCATGGTGATCTGGCGCAAGGCGCGGTCGTTCATGTCCACCACCCGGCGCCAGGAGATCCGGCGCGGGTCCAGCGCCGGCTCGAATCCCCAGTGGACATGATTGTCCACCAGCGCCGCGAGCAGATTGTGGGCCGAAGTGATGGCGTGGAAATCGCCGGTGAAATGCAGGTTGATGTCGGTCATCGGCACCACCTGGGAGTAGCCGCCGCCGGTGGCGCCGCCCTTCATGCCGAAACAGGGGCCGAGGCTCGGCTCGCGCAGGCAGATCAGGGCTTTCTTGCCGATGCGGTTGAGGGCATCGCCGAGACCGACGGTGGTGGTGGTCTTGCCTTCGCCGGCGGGGGTCGGCGAGACCGCGGTCACCAGAATCAGCTTGCCGTCGCCCGCGGGCCGCGCGGCGTCAATGGCTGCGAAATCCACCTTGGCCTTGGTCTTGCCATGGGGAATCGCGTGTTCGGCGATGCCGAGCTTTTCCGCGACCTGTTGAATGGGCAGCAAGTCAGCCGCCCGGGCGATTTCAATATCGGAGGGGTGAGACATGGAATCCCGATCCTTTCAGCGAGTGGATTAGTGGGTTACGTTCCGGCGCAGCCGGCGGTTCGGTTGCGAAGAGTAGACGGCTTGTCCGCAAGGGTTCAAGCGATGCTGTCACATCTGGAACAGGAATAGTCGCATCGGCAAGCGCCAGACGGTCCCGAAGGCAAATCCCGTTTCAGCGGTTGACGCGGTCGGCGCTTGGGGTGTTGCCATAGAGTTCCTTGTAGGTGGTGCTGAAATGGGAACTGGACACAAACCCCGTCTGGGCGGCAATCTCGACAATGCTCAGATTGGTCTGGAACAGCAGTTGCCGCGCCCTTGCCAGTCGCAATTGCAGGTAGTAGTGCGACGGCGAGCTGAGCAGATATTTCTGGAACAGGCGTTGCAATTGCCGGCGCGAAAGATTGATGTAGGACGCCAACTCCAACTGGCTGAGGGGCTCGCGGATATTGCTTTCCATCAGTTCCACCGCCGCCACGAGCTTGGCCGACTGGCCGCCCACCACATGGCGCAGGGGCACGTGCTGCAAATCCCTGGTGTCGCGGATGCGCTCGTGGACGAACTGGTCCGCCACGCCCGAGGCGGCCTCGGCGCCGAGCTGGCGGCGGACGAAGTACAGCATCATGTCCATGGGCGCCGTGCCGCCGGAACTCGTGAAGCGGTCGCGTTCGATGGTGAAGATGCTCCGGCTGACGTCCACCTTGGGAAACTCCACCGTCATCGCGGCATACTGTTCCCAGTGAATGCTGCAGCGGTAGCCGTCCAGCAATCCGGCCTTGCCCAGCAGATAGCCTCCGGTGCAAATGGAGCCCAGGGCAAGGCCGCGGCTGGCGCAGCCCCGCAGCCAGCGCAGCACCGGCCTGGCGCAATGACGTTCGACGCCTTCGCCGCCGCAGACGATAATCGCCTCCGCGGCGCTGGACTCCACGTCGTCCCGGATACTGAAATCGGCATTGATGCTCAGCCCGTCACTGGCGGTAACCGGGCCGCCGCTGGCGGAAAAGAGGCGCCATCGGTACACCCGGGACCCGGCAACGCGGTTCGCCATGCGCAGCACCTCCACCGCCGAGGACATGGAGATGAGAGTGAAGTTGTCGATGAGCAGAAAGCCGAAAACAGTCGGCAATATCTGCGGTTCGGTTGTTTTCATTGCGCAGACATTGGGTGGCGATGTGGCGGAAGAGGCAGGAGTCGAACCCACCAAGCCCGTTTCTAACGGACTTCACCGGGTTTGAAGTCCGGGCGCCCCACCGGGGACGATGCTCTTCCGCCAGAGAACATAGCAATGACGGTGGGGCAATGTCACCTGCTCTGCGGGATATTACTCCAGCGTCCATTCCACGTTTATGGGCTCATTTCCATATATGAGTTCGCCGGGCGCGGAATCGCTGCTGTAGGCGACCCAGAACTTGAGTTTGACGCCTTCCAGACCGAGACGATAGCCCGTCAGCGCTTCCCGGTAGAGCCGGTAGCCGTGTCTGGGGTCAAAAGTGGGCTCACCCCGGGCGATGCCGTTGCGGCCGAGGATGACGAGTTCCATGACATGGCCGAGCACTCCAGGGGGTGTCGCCGCCGGCAGTTCGCCGCCGGTGTAGGCGTGCCAGTCGCCTTCGGCGTCCCGGGCGAAGAATTGGCCCTGCTCGGTTTCGGCGATCACGTGCAGTTGCCCGGGGCGGTAGCGGTGGGCGGAGTCGATGAGCACCGTCGCGTAGATGTTGAATTCCTGCCAGGGGCGCAATGCCTCCCGGGCGGAGGAGCCGGCGTCGGCGCTGGCAAAGCCGGAAAAATGCGCTTCGCTGGCGGCGCCGCTGGTGGTTACCGCCTCGCCGAGGCCGATGGGGCAATGCCGCCGGTTGCCTGAAATGACTGCGACACCGCAGATTTCATCCGGGGAAAGTCGCTTGTGCCAGCGGTGGGTGGGGCCATAAGCCATTACCGCGCCATCGAAAATGCCGTGGCCCAAGCCGAGATTGTGGCCGATTTCGTGCAGGGCCACCGAATAGAAACTGGTTTCGTCGTAGACCATCTGTCCTTCGCGGCCGAAATCCCGGCGATACGTGTCGTTGAAGAAAATGTCGCCCTCGGAGATGACCTGTTCGCCGGGGGGATAGCCCAGATAGGTCTGGGCCCAGCCTGCCGCATCGTCCATGGACAGGCCATAACAGGTGTCTTTGCGCCAGGTCACGGTGCTTACCTGATTTTCCGAGCTGCCCCAGGACGAACAGTCTCCCGCGTCCCGGGTAGTGGCGCTCAGGGTGAAAAAGGGAAGCTGCGAGTTCCAGTAATTGACTGAATCGTGGAACAGCGGGTCCCAGCGGTCGCCGTCGTCGGAGGCGCCGGGCACCCAGACATGCCAGGTGAGGCGGTTGTCTTTCAGGGAAAGATCGTCGATATCCTCATACAGCGGCTGCCAGGCAAGCACGAGGCCGCTGGCCGCGGAAAGGACGGCGACGGTAAATACTCGCGTCAGGCGTTGATATGCGTCCATTACGGCTACGAATGATAATGGCTTTTGCCGCTGCTGTCATTCTGAAGCCTCGAACTCCAGGGAGATTCTGCGCGCAGCGGACCCCCCCCCGAAGGAGACGAACTCCTCCGCGCCCGACCAGATTCCTTCGCAGGCGATCACCCCATCGGCGAAATCGCCCCCAGCGTCGAGGAACGACAGTCCCGCTTTGACGGCGGGACGGTTCAAAAGCGCCCAAGCTTGGGGATTAGGACAGCAGCCCCAGTCATCCTTGTTTATTTAACGCGCTGTGTTAAATTAGCAAGGATGATTGATCGCAAAATCGAATCGCAACTGCGCGCGGCCGTGCGGCGTCAAGCGGCGGTTGCTCTCATTGGTCCCCGTCAGGTGGGCAAGACCACGCTTGCGCTGAAACTCGGGGAATCCTTGCCGTCGGTGTACCTTGACCTGGAGTCGCCTCAGGACATCGCCAAACTCTCCGACCCGGAACTGTTTTTCGAGCGCCACTGCGACAAGCTGGTGATACTTGACGAGATACATCGTTTTCCCGAACTGTTCCGGGTATTGCGCGGGGTCATCGACCGTTCACGACGCGCGGGACGGCGCACCGGCCTGTTTCTGATACTGGGTTCCGCGTCCATTGACATGCTGCGCCAGTCCGGGGAGTCCCTGGCCGGACGCATTGCCTATATCGACATGGCGCCGATCGTGGCGACGGAGATTGAAGCCGACAGGACGGCTCAGGAGCGCCTCTGGCTGCGCGGCGGCTTCCCGGACAGCTTTCTGGCAGACTCGGACCGCGCAAGTCTGGCGTTGAGACAGGATTTCATTCGCACGTATCTTGAGCGTGATGTGCCGCAATTCGGCCCGCGCATACCGGCTGAAACCCTGCGGCGACTGTGGACCATGCTCGCCCACAACCAGGGCCAACTGCTGAACGCTTCCCGTCTTGCGACCAGCCTGGAGGTCTCCGTCCCGACCGTCAACCGCTATATCGACCTGCTGGTGGATCTCTTGCTGGTGCGAAGACTGGAACCACAGCATGTCAATATCGGAAAACGTCTTGTCAAAGCGCCGAAACTCTACATACGCGACTCCGGTCTGGCGCACGCCCTGCTCCGCCTGGAAACGCAGAACGACCTTGCGGGACATCCTGTCAACGGCGCGAGTTGGGAAGGCTTTGTAATTGAAACACTGATTACGGCAAATCAGGATACCCCCGCGAGCTTTTATCGAACCCGCGCCGGCGCCGAGGTGGACCTGGTGCTTGAGCCGGGACGCTCGGGAGAACGCTGGGTGGTCGAGATAAAGCGCGGTCTCAGCCCCAAACTTACCAAGGGGCTCCGAAATTCGTTGGCGGACCTGCGTCCCGCGCGCGCATTTGTGGTCTATTCCGGCCAGGAAACCTATCCCCTTGCCGAGAACATCGAAGCCATCGGCCTGAGCGCCCTCGCCGAACTGATACAAAATCAGACCTGAAGTCCCCAAACGGTCATGTCACCGCTCCGTGAGCCGATTTTGGTGGAAAATCGGCTCAAATAAGGCACGTTCTTGAGCCGATTCTGCCGACCAACGGAAACGCTTTTCGCCGTGCTTCCCCTGTGGCATCCTCAAGTCCAGAGAGTTCAACGCACCTTCAGGGGGCTGAGAATGAAAATCGCCGATCCAATTTTGAAAACCGTAATTGCCGTTTTTCTGCTGACTCTTGCGGCCTGCGGGCGGCAGGAACCGGAAACCGCGGCTGTTGCCGAACCGGCGGCCGGGACGCCTCCCGCCGCGGCCGTCGCCATCGATCAGAACGATATCGGCGGCGTGGTTTCCGGCGCCAACGGGCCGGAAGCCGGAGTCTGGGTGATTGCCGAGACGAATGACCTGCCGACCCTGTTCTCCCGCAGCGTGGTCACCGACGATAACGGGCGTTACCTGATTCCCGATCTGCCGGCGGCGCGATACGAAGTCTGGGTGCGCGGCTATGGCCTGGTGGACTCGCCCAGGGTCGGCGCCGCTCCGGGTCAATCGCTCGATCTGGACGCGGTGATCGCGCCCGACGCGGCGGCTGCCGCGGCTTATTACCCCGCGGGGCACTGGTACTCGCTGCTCGACATCCCCGACCGGAGCGAGTTTCCGGGCACCGGTCCCGACGGCAATGGCATCTCCACCGATATTCACAATCAGGCCGACTACATACGGCGGGTGACCAATGGCGGCTGCCTGGCCTGCCACCAGATGGGCAACGCGGCCATCCGCACCATGCCCGGCCTGTTCAGCGGCTACGATACCTCGATCGAGGCCTGGAACCGCCGTGTCATGTCGGGCCAGGCCGGCGGCTCGATGGTCAGGGGACTGGCCGCCATGGGCGAGCGCGGCGTGCAAATGTACGCCGACTGGACCGACCGCATCGCCGCCGGTGAATTGCCGCCGGCCCCGGAACGCCCCGCCGGCCTCGAACGCAACGTGGTAATCACGATCCGGGACTGGGCGGATCCGACCGCCTATCTGCACGACCTGGTCTCCACCGACCGGCGAGACCCCACCGTGAACGGCTATGGCAAACTCTACGGTGCGCTGGAAGAAAGCGCGAATTATCTGCCGGTGCTGGACCCTGCCACGAATTCAATCTCGCAAGTGCCGGTGTTCCCGGAAGATCCGGATTACAACCCTCCTCCGCCCACACCGCTGGCGGAATCTCCCTATTGGGGCGACGAGCCGATCTGGGACGCGTCGACTTCGGTGCACAATCCGATGCTCGATCACGAAGG